>JAGSHA010000429.1 GCA_023954795.1 Oceanospirillaceae bacterium
GGGTATCGTTAACAACGGCGTCTGCATTGTCCGCCAGTTCGTCATCGATATAGATAGCCGATGCGCCGGACTGGTTGAGCAGATAGAGCAGTTCATCTTTGACCAGTGCGAAGTTGATTGGTACGTGGATCAGACCCGAGCGGGCGCAGGCCAGAAATAACAGCAGATAAGCGTCGGAGTTTTTACCGTATGCCGCAACGCGGTCACCTTGCTTTAAGCCACTCGACAGCAGATGGTGGGCAACGCGGTTAACCGCCTGATCCAGCTCACGGTAACTCCAGCGCCGGGATTGAAAGAGTAAAGCGTCCTGATCGGCATATCGTTGAGCGGCACGGCGCAGACCGTCACCAATCGTATTGACCGTAGCAATTTCGACTTCAGGGAGCATGTTGTCCGCCTTCTTATTGTTGTTATTTAAGACGAGTGTCGGTTAGAAGGCGGGCTGCTGACAATGATCAAACTGTCCAAAGGATTTGATCAAAGAGGACAGTTGATTATTGAGTGGCTTGATTGCTCATGTACAGGCTGGGAGAAACACCGGTCCAGTTCTTAAACGCCCGGCAAAATGCGGCCTGCTCGGTAAAGCCGACCAGTTGACTGGTTTCCGCAACGGAAAGGGATTCTTCGGTCAGCAGGCGGATCGCCATATCACAGCGTACCTGATCCTTTATCTGCTGAAAGCTGGCGCTTTCATCTTTCAGTTTGCGGCGCAGAGTACGGGAGGTCATATGCAGTTGATTGGCGATCTCCTCCAGTGTGGGGGGCTGCTCCAGACCCTGTTTGAGAATCTGCCGTCGTACCTGAGTACTGAGGGAATGATCGCTCCCCACCCTGCGTAGTACTTCCAGCGGTGACTGGCGTAGGAATAGCTCCATCTCAATCGGATCACGGGCGAGGGGCAAAGTCAGCAGTTTACTGCTGAAGGTAAAACCGGCTGTTGGCTGATCGAACAAGAGATGATCACCATACATGGAGGAGTATTCATCCACATGATCCGGGGGTGGGAAATTAAAGCGGGTGGAATGGACCGGGACCTGAGTATTGACCAGCCAGCAGCTGAGGCGTTGCCACATCAGTAGAATGAACTCCTGCAGCAGGTGGTCGGGATCGTATTGGGGCTGCTTCAGTGTTGCGGAAATATCCACAAGGTCGCCGTCATGGCAGATCGAAAACTCGATCTCATCCTGTACTGCGGTATAGAAGCGGATGCTCTGCTGCAGCATCGCACCCAACGTCTTGAACTGAAACAATGACTCCATCATCAACGCAAATACGCCGTTTTTACAGGGCCGTGCGGTAAGCCCCATAAACTCATCTCCGGTGCTCCGCCACACCGCTTTGATCAGATTCGCCAGCTGTACTTCCGTGATCCGTGCATGGGGTTGGTGAATCAATTCAGCCGGGACGGCGGCACGTTCGAGCAGCGGCATCGGATCAATGTCGGCCAGAAGTGGCCCATGAAGGCAGGCTTGAATGTAGTGATTGGAGACCAGTTTACGCTTCATTGTTGGTAGTGGTTTTCCCGTATTTACTCTGAGCATACCTTGTTGCCGTGTGAGGTACAAAATCTGCCTTAGATTGAGCTGGCAACGGCCCCCAAAGGTCATTTTTATCAAATAGATTGTCTGTATCGGTCATATAACCGCCGTCCCGCTTTACCGGATACTGCCTGCCACAAGAACAATAATGAACCTGGCAGGAGTAAACCGTCGATGAATATTACAAACAAAGTCGCTGTCGTCAGTGGCGGTGCCTCGGGGCTGGGATTGGCGACCAGCCTACGACTGTTGGCTGAAGGGGCGTCAGTGCTGGTACTGGACTTGAACGAAGATGCAGGCCAGACACTGGCTGCACAGTATCCTGAGCAGGTTCTGTTTTCCTGCACCGATGTGACCAACGCAGATGCTGTTGAACAGGCCATCGACGACGCGATGGCGCAATGGCAGCGGCTGGATATCTGTATCAACTGCGCGGGCATCGTGGCGGCAGGGCGGGTATTGGGTCGCGAGGGAGCGTTACCGCTGGCGCAGTTTAGCAATGCCATCAATATCAATCTCAACGGCACCTTCAATGTACTGCGTGTTGCGGCCGAGAAGATGGCGGCGGGTAAAGAGGGTGAGCAGGGGGTGATTATCAATACCGCTTCAGTCGCGGCTTTTGATGGCCAGTCCGGGCAAGCGGCCTACAGTGCCAGCAAGGCCGCGATTGCCGGGATGACGTTGCCACTCGCCCGGGATCTGGCATCCCACAATATCCGCGTGATGACCATCGCGCCGGGTTTATTCGATACCCCGATGATGACCTCGCTGCCGGAAAAAGTACGTGAGCCGTTGATCGAAATGGTGCAGTCCCCCAAACGTTTTGGCTTGCCGGAAGAGTTTGCTGATCTTTGCTGCCACATCATCAGTAATCCCTATCTCAATGGCGAGGTGATCCGCCTTGATGCGGCCATCCGCATGGAACCCAAATAGGAGGTTGATATGCAAACTGACGCTGAATTGGCCGAATTGGAACTGTTCCGCGAGATGACCTGCCGTGCGCTGACACAGGAGGTGGCCCCATATTACGAACGTTGGGAAGACGCAGGGCAGGTGCCGCGTGAACTCTGGCAGACACTTGGGCAGGCCGGCATGTTGTGTGTCGATCTGCCGGAACAATACGGTGCGGCAGGCGCTTCGTTTGAAGTGGCCCAGCTGGTGATTGGCGAAATGGCCCGGATGGGGTTTGGCGGCCTTGCCAGCAGTCATAACATCCACTCCAACATCGTGGCCCCTTATATCCTGCATGTGGGCAACGATGCTCAGAAAACACGCTGGTTACCGCCGATGGTGAGTGGTGATGTGGTGGCGGCGATTGCCATGACCGAACCCGGCTCTGGCAGTGACCTCGCGGCGCTGCGCACAACGGCGGTGCGTGACGGTGATGACTGGGTGATCAATGGCAGCAAAATCTTTATCACCAATGGGTTGCTGGCTGATCTGGTGATCGTGTGTGCAAAAACGGATAGCAGTGCTGGGGCGAAAGGGATCTCCCTGTTTCTGGTGGATACCTCATTGCCTGGTTTCTCCCGTGGTAGTGGTATCAAAAAAATCGGTCAGCACAGCAGTGATACCGCCGAGCTGTTTTTCGA
>JAGSHA010000339.1 GCA_023954795.1 Oceanospirillaceae bacterium
AAGATGTTTTCTTCGAGGCGGCATTCTTTAATCCGATCTCTATTGCTGGGCGCGCCCGCTCTTACGGTATGCATACCGACTCATCTCACCGCTTTGAGCGTGGTGTGGATTGGCAGCTGCAGGTTAAAGCGATGGAGCGTGCAACTGAGCTGTTGCTGGATATCTGTGGTGGTGAAGCCGGCCCGGTGACCGAAGTTGCCAGCGAAGATAACCTGCCAAAAGTTGAAAAAGTGCGTCTGCGTCACGCTAAAGTGAACAGCTACCTGTCTTTTGATATGCCGGTTGCAGAGATCGAAGAGATCCTGACCCGTCTGGGTATGGCTGTGGCTAAGGACGGCGATGACGCTTGGTTGATCGATGTTCCGTCTTACCGTTTCGATATCAGTATTGAAGTTGACCTGATTGAAGAGCTGGCACGTGTCTACGGCTACAACAACCTGCCGGTACGTGTACCTAAAGCGTCTCTGCCTTTCAAGGCCGATGTAGAAGCGAATATCGGTCTGGGCCATATTCGTCGTACATTGATTGCTCAGGGTTATCAGGAAGCGATTACCTATAGCTTCATTGAAGCGGGCCTGCAGGAGAAGTTCGACGATCAGAATAAAGCGGTTGCCTTGGCCAACCCAATCACCGCTGAGATGGCCGTGATGCGTACAACCGTATGGCCGGGTCTGGTTAAAGCGGTTCAGTACAACCAGAACCGTCAGCAGAGCCGTATCCGTTTGTTCGAGACGGGTCAGCGTTTCCTGCCTCGCGGTGAGAACATGGCTGATATGCTGCAGGAGAACGTTGTTGCTGGCGTAGTAACAGGTTCACGTGATCCTGAAGGCTGGACGGCAACCAATGAGTCCGTTGATTTCTTCGATGTTAAGTCAGAAGTGGAATCCTTGCTGGCGCTGGCTGGTTCTGCTGAAGAGTTTACCTTTGTCTCCGGTCGCCACGTTGCTTTGCATCCGGGTCAAACTGCTGTGATCAAACGTAATGGCGAAGAGATTGGTTATCTGGGAGCGATGCATCCAAGTCTGGCAAAAGATCTGGGTCTGTCCGGCGCGGTATATCTGTTTGAACTGAAGTTGGAAGTCATCACTGCCGGTCGTCTGCCACGTTACTCTGAATTATCTAAATTCCCTGAGTCTCGTCGTGATCTGGCACTGATTGTAGATGAACAGGTCGCTTTTGAAGATCTGCGCCAAAGTGCAACTGAAAATGCTGGTGAGTTCCTGCAAAACGTCACCCTTTTTGACGTATACCAGGGCCAAGGTATTGAAGTTGGACGAAAAAGTCTTGCTCTGGGCTTGACCTGGCAGCATCCATCGCGCACTCTTAATGATGACGAAATTAATGGAGCGGTTGACTCCGTTATCACTGCGCTGAAGACTAAATTCGGCGCATCATTGCGAGAGTAATCGACAAGGGTGGCTGTCATGGGCTCATTGACTAAAGCTGACATGGCCGAGCGTCTTTTCGAAGAGCTGGGTTTGAATAAACGTGAAGCCAAAGATATGGTCGAGGCGTTTTTCGATGAAATTCGTGAAAGTCTGGCGATCAATGAGCAAGTGAAGTTGTCGGGCTTTGGCAACTTCGATCTGCGGGATAAAGGTCAGCGTCCTGGCCGTAATCCTAAAACGGGTGAAGAAGTGCCTATCTCGGCTCGCCGGGTAGTCACTTTTCGTCCGGGGCAGAAACTTAAGGATCGTGTAGAGGCTTATGCGGGAAGCAGAGACCAGTAATAACACTGATTCTGCTCCTATCCCGAATAAGCGTTATTTTACGATTGGTGAGGTTGGCAAACTCTGTGACCTAAAGCCGCACGTATTGCGCTATTGGGAGCAGGAGTTTGATCAGATCGAACCCGTTAAGCGGAACAACCGTCGCTATTATCAGCGGCAGGATGTATTGCTGATCCGTCAAATTAAAGGTCTGCTGCATGAGCAGGGCTACACGATCAGTGGTGCCCGTCAGTGGTTGTCCGGAGCTGACAACGGTGATGATCAGACTCGCTATAAGCAGTTGCTCAGGCAAACGATCACCGAACTCGAAGATCTGTTGGTCAATCTAAAGCGGATCTGAACTTCACAACGTTTTCTTTTAAGTTAGTTTTTCTAACTTCTCTCAGAGTGTTTCAACTCTGTCTATCGTCGGGATGTAGCGCAGCTTGGTAGCGCACCTGCATGGGGTGCAGGGGGTCGGAGGTTCAAATCCTCTCATCCCGACCATCAATAACCCCATATCTGCTGATTCATTGTCGAATAATACGTTTTGTATGAATCAAATTTGATTTCCCTTCTGTATTCTAAAAATTTCCCATCAGAGCACGTAGTTTCCTATATTGAACTGTGTCTCCCACTTGGTTAGTCTTCACTAGTACTCCTTTGGTCGCATAATAAGATGTCAGCCTGATGAAATATCCGTTAGAGATAGTCAGATGTTTGCCGACAACAAGATCAGAGAGATAAAACGTGGCTCAAGAAGGGTTTCCAGATGAAAGTCTCACACAAAATCGCGTTGTTTGCGTCGATCATTGTCGTTCTGGCATTTTCGATATTTTCATGGGTTCAGTACCACAGTGTGCGTGACGCACTGTATGAGAAGACGGCGACCGGTACTGCTGAAGCAACGCAAGCATTAGGTCAGCAGATAACGAACTGGCTGAATGGCAAGTTGGCGCTGATCGATATGATGGCGGAGACCATCGATGAAGATTTCAGTGAAAGTGGTATTCAGTCAACATTTAACACGCCATTGCTAAAGCGTGAATTTATTTTGATTTTTGGCGGTCTGGATACAGACGGCGAACGCATCACCAATGATCCTTCCTGGAATCCGCAGGGCTGGGATGCGCGTAAGCGTCCCTGGTATCCGTATGCTCGTAGTCACAAACGTGCAGTGCTGACTGATCCATACCCTGATGCTGCTACGAAAGAGATTCTGATCTCTGCTGTTGCCAATCTCTACGATAAAGGTCAATTCAAAGGTGCCTTTGGTGGGGATCTGAGTCTTAAAGCCGTTTCTGATGCGGTGAATACGCTGAACTTTCAAGGTACCGGTTATGCGTTTCTGGTGAGTGCGGATGGCAATATCATCAGTCATCCGAACGGAGAGCTGAACGGAAAAGGGCAGGGTGAGCTTTTCACTGCAGGAGTGCCAAAGTTCTCAGACGATTTGCAGGAAGCTCAGGTGGGTGGGCAGACCGTATTTACCTCTTACTACAAGCTTAGCGGTCTTTACGGTAGTGAATGGTATTTAGGTGTGGTGCTGGATAAAGCGAAGGTGATGGCAGAGGCGAATGCGTTTGGCTGGGCAGCTTTGATTGGTACATTGATCAGCGCATTGCTGACCTCTATCGCAATCTATCTGGCCGTGTCGCGCACATTGCACCCGCTGCAGGCGCTGCAGGCATCGTTGCAAGAGATTAACAGCGGTGAAGGTGATCTGACCAAGCGTCTGGAGGTGACGACCAAAGATGAATTTGGGCAGGTATCCGAAGAATTTAACCGTTTTGTCGATTTTTTGCAGCAGTTGGTCGGGCAGGTAAAGAGCATCTCGGTGGATGTGCGTGCCAATACTGATTTGACGGCAACATCGGCCGAAACTGCCTCCGGGCAGTTAAGGCAGCAATTGTTTGAACTGGATCAGCTAGCCACCGCAATGCATGAGATGTCCGCAACGGCTCACGATGTGGCATCGAATGCACAACGTACAGCGGCATCTTCACAAGAAGTGGATGAAGCAACGCATGCCGGTGTTGAGGTCGTATCGCGTACGACCGACTCAATCGCTGATCTGGCGAATGATATGGACACAGTGGTGGGGACAATTAACGATCTGTCGTCGTACAGCGATAATATTGCCTCTATTCTGACCACAATTACCGACATTGCAGATCAGACTAACCTGTTGGCGCTTAATGCCGCGATTGAGGCTGCGCGTGCCGGAGATTTAGGACGTGGTTTTGCCGTGGTGGCTGATGAGGTTCGGGCGCTGGCATCTCGCACGCAGCAATCGACGGAAGAGATTAAAGACATGATTCAG
>JAGSHA010000401.1 GCA_023954795.1 Oceanospirillaceae bacterium
GTGAATTCAAGCTGTTCAAAGACCACCCGCAGATCGATTGGTATGTGATGGGACATGGATTTACCTGGGAAACGCAGGACAAAGAGCAGGATATCGAAGCGGCGGAGCAAGCGTGGGCTAAGGCTGAACAGCTGTTGCAGAATGATCAGTACGACATCCTGATCTTCGATGAAATGAGTTACATGTTTAAGTACAAGTATCTGGAGCTGGCACCGGTGTTGACCGCATTGCAGGCCCGTCCGAACAAGCAAAACGTGATGATTACCGGCCGTGTAATGCCCGAAGGTTTGGAAGATATCGCAGATACGATCAGCAGCATCCGGGATGAACGGCATGCTTTCCGTTTGGGCGTGAAAGCACAGGAAGGGATCGAGTACTGATGACTGCGATCTCTACCGTTAAATCCGCTACCTGTCCGGCACTGTTTCTGGCCGCGCCAAGTTCAGGGGCTGGTAAAACCACCATCACGGCGGCGCTGGCGCGTTATTTCCGTTTGCAGGGCAAAGTGGTGCGCGTCTTCAAAACCGGACCGGATTATCTGGACCCGCAGATTCTGGCGCAGGCATCCGGTCAGGATGTCGAACAGCTGGATATGTGGATGGCTGGAGAAGCCTATTGCCAGCAGAAGTTATATGAAGCCGCGCTGGAAGCAGATCTGATTCTGGTCGAAGGCGTGATGGGGATGTTTGATGGTGAACCGTCCAGTGCTGATCTGGCGGCCCGCTACAACATTCCTCTGGCGATTGTGATGGACGTGAAAGGGATGGCGCAGACAGCCGGTGCCATTGCGGTGGGTTTAGCCAATTATCGTGATGATGTCACCGTAGCTGGATTGATCGCCAATAGCTGTGGAACGGAACGTCATGCAGAGCTGATCCGTGAAGCCTTGCCAGAGTCACTGCCTCTGCTGGCGACCTTGCCCCGCGATCCTGAGGTTGCCTTACCTGAACGTCATCTCGGTTTGGTGCAGGCGGCAGAGGTGCGTGACGAGCTGGAACAACGCTTCAATGCAGGAGCTGAGTGGATCGCCGGAAATGCGATCACCGAGTTGCCCGCGAGCGTCGAATTTAAAAGTGCAGATCTAGACACCGTAGAGCCGTTGTTGGCGGGTAAGCGGATCGGGATCGCCAAAGATGCTGCGTTCAGCTTTATCTATGACGCCAATCTGCGCCTGCTCAAGGCATTGGGTGCGGACTACTCATTTTTCTCACCCCTCAACGATTCTGAACTGCCGGATGTGGACGCGCTTTGGTTACCGGGAGGATACCCGGAACTGCACGCCGCTCAGTTGGGTGCCAATCAATCTATTCAACAGGCAATCCGTGAGTTCCATCAATCAGGCAAGCCGGTGTTGGCCGAATGTGGCGGTTTCCTCTACAGCCTGGAAACCCTCACTGATCTGGATGAGCAGCAGTATCCGATGACGGGTTTGATGACCGGCCATGGGGCGATGCGGGGTAAACGCGGGTGTCAGGGGATGCAGACAGCCGCTTTACCGGAAGGTGAAGTCCGTGCTCATGCGCACCATCGTTCACGTGCATTTGATACCGAAGCACCCATCGCTCACGGGCGCCGTCAGCGTCATCCGGCTCCGGGTGAGCCGATCTTCCGTGAGGGCAGCTTAACGGCAAGTTATCTGCATCTGTTTTTCCCGTCGAATCCCGCTGCGATTGCCGCGATCTTCAGCGGTCAGTTTGAACACACAGAAGGCATTGCAGGTTAGATCATGTGGCCTGAAAGCTCCGAATCACCTCAACCCCTGCGCTCCGGTTTAACCACCGGGGCATGCGCGACCGCCTGTTGTGTTGCCGCGGCGCAGGCGATGCTGGCTGCTCGCCAGCCCCCCTGTGTGGAGGTGGCGTTGCCCACAAAAAAAGAGGGCAGCAAGGTGGTGAACATGATGATCGAGAGCTATCAGCCGCTGGAAAAAGGCATTCGAACCGCGACGATTAAAGATGCGGGTGATGATCCGGATGTGACCCACGGTGCGACGGTGTTTGTGGAGTTACGCCTGACTGAACAACCGGGAATTCGCTTCAGAGCGGCGACCGGTGTTGGCACGGTGACCCGAGAGGGGCTGATGTTGGACGTAGGTGAGCCGGCCATTAATCCTGTGCCACGCAAGATGATGACCGAACACCTGACGAATGCGGCCTATACCTATCGCTATACGGGTGGCTTCGAAGTATCGGTGGGTGTGGAAAAGGGGGATCAGATCGCGCTGAAAACCATGAATCCAAGGCTGGGCATTATCGGTGGGTTATCTATTTTGGGGACCACCGGCATTGTTCGCCCCTATTCTTGTGCGGCCTATATCGCGTCGATTCATCAAGGGATCGATGTGGCGTGCAGTAATGGGATCGACCATATCGCCGCCACAACGGGCAGTACCAGCGAAGAAGCGATCAAAGCAGAGTATGACCTGCCAGAGATGGCGTTGATTGAGATGGGTGACTTTGTCGGGGCTGTACTCAAGCACCTGAAGAAGTCACCTGTCCACAAACTCAGCATCTGCGGTGGATTTGGCAAGCTGACCAAACTTGCCAATGGACATCTGGACCTGAACAGTCGGGCCTCCAGTATCGATCTTGAGCATCTGGCGGGTTTGGCGAAACAGGCCGGTGCTGATCAAGCGCTACAGAATGACATTATTCATGCCAATACCAGTGTTCAGGCGCTGAAACGTTGTCAGGCCGCGGATATTGATCTGGCAGCAGAGGTGTGCCGAGCGGCATGGAAAAAAGCCCGTGCGGTGATGCCTGCTTCGGTGGCATTGGAAATATGGGCGGTGGATCGTCAGGGTAATTTTGTCGGTTGTTACGGAGTCGATAGAACATGAAAACGTTGTTGTTGCTGGGGGGCACGGCTGATGCCCGCCGTATAACGAAAGCACTGACTGAGATGAGTGCCGAAACAGGTATACCTCTCAGGATTATTTACAGCATTGCAGGATTGGTTCGTATGCCGGATGTGCCTTGTGAGGTGGTTAGCGGTGGCTTTACCCAATTTGGTGGTTTGGAAGCCTACGTACAAACACAAGGTATCGACGCCATTCTGGATGTAACACATCCGTTTGCTGACACGATGAGTGGTAACGCGGTTGCGGTGGCGAAACGCTGTGGCATTCCGTGCTGGCGTTTTCATCGTCCGGCTTGGCAAAGGCAAACCGGTGACCGCTGGCGCTTGTTTGATTGCTGGCCGTCGCTGATCCCCGCGTTGGCTGATAAACATGCGGTGTTATTGACCGCTGGCCAACTGACACAAAGCTCGATGGATCAGTTGGTCGCGCAGTCTCTGTGCGTGCGTGGTGGTCAGCGTCTTGTTCTGCGCACTGCCGTGCCACCTAAGGTTGAGTTGCCCGATACGGTGCAGTGGATCAAAGCGATTGGTCCCTTTAAGCAAGCGGATGAACATGCGTTGCTGGAGCAATACAGTATCGATGCGCTGGTCACCAAGAACA
>JAGSHA010000161.1 GCA_023954795.1 Oceanospirillaceae bacterium
TGCCGGGTTTTTTATTTGAACGATAAATTATCAGAACACTTCTTTAGGAGGCTGATTCTCGCGTCTGATGTCTTCCGGATCGGATGCCTGCAAACGCTTAAGCAACTCCTGATCCTCCCCTTTTTGTACCACAATCTCGACGCGACGATTACGTCCACGCTGAGCGCGAGTTTCATTGGGTGTGAGAGGTTTGGTAGCCGCATATCCTAAGATACGGAAGCGATCCTGCTTAATACGAGGGTCACCAAAAAGCTCATGCGCAACGGCCAACGCGCGGGCTGTTGAAAGATCCCAATTGGATTCGAAGCGACGACCTTTATACGGGATATTGTCGGTATGCCCTTCGATAGCAACTTTGCCTTGCACGGTGAGCAACATATCGCGGATCTTAGCCAGTACCGGAATCGCTGCGAACTTCAGCTCAGCACGACCAGAATCAAAAGAACCTTGTTCCTTCAATCGGATAATGATCTTGCGGCCTTCCGACTCAACTTCAATACTGCCCTGTCCGATCTCTTTAGCTAATGCCGCAGCGAACTCAACAGCTTCCTCTTCCGCTTCTTGCTCCTGCTCCTTCTGCATCTCCTCGAAGGCTTCACTGGCTTCTTGATCCTGAATCTCGTTTTCACCCTCTTCCGAACGAATATCCAGCGTATTCATATCGTTGTTCACCGTCATCTGGCGAACTTCGTTCAGAGGGGTAGGCTCAGGACGGCCCGGACTAAATTCCTGCGCAATAATGGACGTACCTTTCGGCACATCCTCTACTTTGATCTGGTTCTGCACACCAAAGGCTTCGCGCATGGAACCGGCCAACTGCTTAAACTTCAGTACATCCATCTCTGAAAACGAGAGCAGCAGTACGAAGAAGCACATCAGCAGCGACATCAGATCGGCAAAGGTTGCTAACCAGCCTGGTAACCCCGCGGGGCAGGGGGGGCATTCGTGTTCTTCGTCACTCATGACATATCCACCCGGTATTAGCCGTCTGTCGCACGCTTGCCTTCCGGCAGGTAGTTTTTCAGCATCTGCTCAATGACACGCGGGTTCTGACCCGCCTGAATCGCCAACAGACCGTCGGTAATCAAGGACTGGTTCAACGCCTCTTCATCCTTGCGCTGTCCCAGCTTATCAGCCACAGGTAACGCAAACATGGTTGCCAGCATCGCGCCATAGAGCGTTGTCAGCAGTGCAACCGCCATTGCCGGGCCAATCGATTTTGGATCCGACATATTAGACAGCATCTGTACCAGACCAACCAAGGTACCGATCATCCCCATCGCAGGGCCTACGTCACCCATGGCGCCGAGCATCGTAATACTGTTGTCGTGTCGGTTTGCACCTAATTTCGCTTCTTTATTCAGCAGCGTTTTCACGACCTCTGGATCATGTCCATCGACCAGCAACTGAATACCGCGCTGCATAAAGTCGCTGCTCACTGTTTTGTCTTCCAGTGATAACAAGCCGCCTTTACGTGCAGCATCCGCCAACTCAACAGTCTCAGCGATAATTGTATCGGGACTGATAGACTTGAACATAAAAGCTTTGCCGATGACTTTACCCATACCGAGAAAGGTTCCCAGCGTGTACTTCATCATCACCACAAAGAGGGTGCCGACAATTACGATCAACAACGATGGAATGTTAACGAATACGCCAACATCTCCACCCATTACCATCGCGGCGACAACCAGGCCAAATGAGCCCAATAACCCGACGAGCGTTGCTATATCCACTCTATAGTCTCCAGATCACAACCACAGCATTCTCAAGGTGTTACAAGCAATCCATCATAGCAAAAAACTTCATGCAATCACCCCCTAAACGACCGTATGATTTTGATTAATCTAAGCCAATTGATAAATACCTGCGGCTTCGGTAACGTGTACGCCTTTAATTAGCAGGTAATCCCCATGCCACGCAGCAAAAAAACCACTGATTTCGAGACTTCGTTGAACGAGCTTGAAACCCTGGTCAACCAGATCGAGCAGGGTGACCTCTCTCTGGAAGATGCGCTCGGTGCTTTTGAGCAAGGGGTTAAACTGACTCGCGAATGCCAAACTATTCTCGATCAGGCTGAACAGAAAGTTCAGGTGTTGATAGAGAAAAATGGCGAACTTCATAGTCAGCCTTTTAATAGCGGCGAGGACGACTGAATCTTGACCATTAAAGACACCCTCCATAAGTATCAACAACGCGTTGACGCTTATCTGGACGACACCTTACTCAGTGACAGCATAGAACCGCGCTTACAGGAAGCGATGCGTTACGCCCTGTTTAATGGCGGTAAGCGTGTGCGTCCAATATTGGTGTATATGGTTAATCAGATGCTGGACGGCAAACTGGAAGACGCCGACGCGGCTGCAGGAGCGATCGAATGTGTCCACAGCTACTCGCTGGTACATGATGATCTTCCAGCCATGGACGACGACGATCTGCGCCGCGGCAAACCAACCTGCCATATCGCATTCGATGAAGCGGCGGCTATTCTCGCGGGTGACGCCCTGCAATGCGCTGGTTTTGAGCTGCTGACTCTGGACACGACTCAACCCGGCCGTAACCTGGCGATGGTCAAAGTACTGGCTAAGGCGTCGGGCGACAGCGGCATGGTCGTGGGCCAGGCGTTTGATCTCAGCCATGTTGGCAAAGCTCTGACTCTGGAACAGCTTGAAGCGATGCATAAGCACAAAACGGGCGCGCTGCTGAATGCATCAGTGGATCTCGGTGCGCTCTCCAGCGGTTGCACGGATGTCGAAACCTTTACGCAACTGCGCCGTTATGGCGATGCCATCGGCCTGGCGTTTCAGGTGAAAGATGACATTCTGGATATCGAAGGCGATACTGAAACAATTGGTAAGCCTCAGGGTTCAGATGTGGAACAAAATAAACCGACCTATCCGGCACTGCTTGGCATGTCCGGTGCTAAAGACAAACTACGCCAACTGCACAGCGAAGCGATCTCTGCTCTGCAGCCTTTTGGTGATGCCGCTCAGCCTTTGGTCGAGCTGGCTGACTTCATTGTCTATCGCGACCATTAATGTTTCAGACTATTCCCGAACAGCGTCCAGCGACACCGTTGCTGGACAGCATCGACAGCCCATCCGATCTGCATAATCTATCTGCAGACAGACTGGAACAGTTAGCAGAAGAACTGCGTGCCTTTTTATTATTCAGCGTAGGGAAAACTGGCGGGCATTTTGGTGCAGGCCTAGGCGTTGTAGAGCTGACCATCGCTTTACACTACCTTCTGAAGACACCCGAAGATCATCTGATCTGGGATGTGGGCCACCAAAGTTATCCACACAAGATTCTAACGGAACGCCGACAACGCATGCTCAGCATCCGCCAGCAAGGCGGCCTGTCTCCCTTTCCTAAGCGCTCTGAAAGTGAATACGATGACTTTGGCACCGGGCACTCCAGCACCTCCATCAGTGCTGCCTTAGGCATGGCCCTTGCTGACCGCCTGCAAGGATTAGAGCACAAAACCGTTGCCGTCATCGGTGATGGCGCAATGACCGCCGGCATGGCGTTTGAAGCCCTCAATCATGCCGCACACACAAATGCCAACATGCTCGTTATCCTCAACGATAACGAGATGTCGATCTCCCACAATGTGGGCGGGTTAGCGACCTATCTGGCAAAGAATTTGAAAAACCGCGCGGAAGGTGAAACCACTTCGGCATTGTTTGAAGCACTGGATTTTCACTACAGCGGCCCGGTAGATGGTCACAACTTCCACTCCCTGCTCCCTGAATTGACTGCAGCACTGGATCGCCCAGGCCCTCAGTTTCTGCATGTCGTCACCCGCAAGGGAAAAGGATTTGCCCCCGCTGAAGCCGATCCCGTCGGATACCATGCACTGACAAAGATCGAACCTCAGGGTCAGATAAAACCCGCAGTTAAGCGCCTGAAATACTGTAATATTTTCGGCCAGTGGCTTTGTGATACTGCCGCTGATGAGTCCCAGCTAATCGGCATTACCCCTGCTATGCGTGAAGGCTCCGATCTCATCGCCTTCTCACAGCAATATCCTGAACGTTACTTCGACGTTGCCATCGCTGAGCAACACGCGCTGACACTCGCCGCTGGTATGGCGTGTCGGAATATGAAACCCGTTGTGGCGATCTATTCCACATTTTTACAACGTGCTTATGACCAGCTGGTACACGATATCGCCATCCAGGACCTGGATGTATTGCTGGCAATTGACCGTGCCGGTTTAGTCGGTGAAGACGGCTCGACCCATGCCGGTATCTTCGATATCAGCATCTTGCGCTGCTTACCGGGGATGATCATCATGACTCCATCGGACGAGCAGGAGCTTTACGACATGCTCACCACGGGCTATCTCTATCCTGGCCCGGCCGCAGTGCGCTACCCTCGTGGTGGTGGCAGCGGTATAGATATTCAACGCCGCCCGCGGAAACTCACTCTGGGGCGCAGCCAAACACTGCGTACGGGCAATAAAGTAGCGCTACTGAACTTTGGTACACTGCTGCCGGCAGCACAACAAGCAGCCGAGATGCTGGATCTGACACTGGTCGATATGCGCTTTGTAAAACCGCTGGACACCGCGGCCATTGAAACGCTGTGCGATGAATATGACCTGCTGGTCACGCTGGAAGATCATGCCTTACAAGGTGGTGCCGGATCTGCCGTGGGAGAATACCTGCATCAAGCCAATATCCAGACACCTCTGTTACAGCTCGGCATCCCGGATTATTGGGTCGATCATGCCACCCGTAGCGAGCAGCTGGCAGAGTGCGGATTAGATACGGCAGGTATTATTAACGCTATCCAGGCACGACTTGAGCCATAACCTAATAACCGCCCATAAAAAAACCGCTTACTAAGCGGCTTTTTTATCGGTCGAGCATATTACTCGTCATCTTTAAAATGGTGCTCGGTCATCATATGACCTAGCTTACCCATCTTCGTCGCAAGATAGTCTTCATTGTGACGGTTTTTACCCACCTGCAACGGCACCCGTTCTGCAACAGCGACACCGTACTTCTCCAGCGCTTTAACTTTGCGTGGATTGTTGGTCATCAGGCGAACCTGCTTGATACCGATATGATTCAACATCGGCTGGCACATTGTGTAATCACGCATATCGGCTTCGAAACCCAACTGTTCATTGGCCTCTACCGTATCTGCGCCACCATCCTGCAGGTGATACGCCTTGATCTTGTTTAACAGACCAATGCCGCGCCCTTCCTGTCGCAGATAGAGCAACACGCCCTCGCCTGCTTCCGAAATACGTTTCAACGCTTCCTGTAACTGAAAACCACAGTCACAACGCAAGCTGAACAGTGAATCACCGGTCAGGCATTCCGAATGTACACGGGCCAGTACAGGGGCATCCCCTCTCGGCTCTCCGTACACCAGCGCAACATGCTCTTTACCCGTTTCCCGGTCCTCAAACCCCACCATCTGAAAAACACCCCAAGGGGTCGGCAGCTTGGAGGAGGCCACAAACTCAACAGTCACTCAACTTACCTCATGAATCGAAGCCCGATATTCTACAGTCTTGTCCTTCCGGGCGCATCCTGCATTAATGGAGGCAAATTAACGAATTACAACCTTTGTCGCCTATGGAAAACCCGTATTTCTAAAAAAAAGCCCGCGTTCGGTTAGAAAGCGGGCTTTTTTGTCATCTGACTCTGGAAAAACACCGGTTATTCGGACGCCAGAAACTCTGCCTTCGTGTGAAGAGGCAACATAATCATTACCCTAAGCCCATTCAAACGCTCGGAACGTCCCAAAGATAATTTACCCGCGTACTGCCGGACAATATCAGTCACGATACTCATCCCCAGCCCATGTCCATCGGTCGACTCATCCAACCGTTCACCCCGCGTCAGCAAGCGCTCAATCTGATCTTCCGCAATACCCGGGCCATCATCTTCGATGATCATTGTAAGACAATCATCATCCGTCTCGGCGGTAATCGATACGGCTGAATGCGCCCATTTGCTGGCGTTATCCATCAGGTTACCTAACAGCTCCATTAGATCATCGCGCTCGCCCGGGAAATAAATCTTATCACTGACATGCTGCTCAATATTGAGCGCCTTATCCCGGTAGATTGCTTTCAGCGTGCGCAGTAGCTTATCCATCTCAGGCAACATATAGATCCGCTGACCGGGCAACGCGGCTCCTGCGATACGTGCACGGGTTAGCTCACGATGCATCAAATCCCGCAGCCGCACTGACTGCTCCTGCATATCCGCCGCATGATCAGGATCTCGTACTTTGAGTGCCTCAATCTGTCGATCCAATACAGTTAGCGGCGTTTTAGCGGCGTGAGCCAGATTTCCCACCGCATTGCGCGAACGCTGAAGCCGTAATTCCATTGCCTGAACCAGGTAATTGATTTCCGTAACAAGAGGGTCAACTTCCGTCGTATTCACCGGCGATAATTGACGCACTTCCCCCTGTTTAAGGCGAGAGATATCCCCCCGCACACTGACCAGAGAGCGCAGCCCCCGACGAATAATCACCACTTGCACCACAAGCAGTATGATCAGAAACACCAGTCCAGACGCGGCGACCGCCCACCCCTGCTGACGCAGAGATTTATCGATCCGATCCACATCTTCAGCTAACACCAGCTGAACCTTCAATCCCTCTTTCATAAAGGTCTGATCCAATACCAGCCAGGGGTGTTTAGCCTTATGCACTAAACGCACGTATTCCTGACCGATATCTTCGCCACCGTTGGTGGGAATCATCTCATCCCAGAGAGAGCGGGAGTACAACCATTTTTCCTCTACGCGTACTTGAAAATAATGGCCGGACATAGGCTGCAGATAAACAGGATCGATCATATCGCTGTTGACACGCCAGCCACCCTTTTCGTCCATTTCAACGGCACGCAGAATGGTGTACGCATCACTGGAAAGGCGTGCGCTGACGAACTCATAGGCGGTCTGACGCAAATACCAGCTATTGGCCAGCCAAAGCACCACAATAGCCACCATGGAAACCAGTATAAAACCACTGTTCAGGCGGGTCTGAATAGATTTCAGCATCGGCAGACGCTCAAAGTGTAGCGATGAA
>JAGSHA010000046.1 GCA_023954795.1 Oceanospirillaceae bacterium
ATTACCGATGCTCAGGGACGCATCAGCGTCAGTCGTGGTTCTGATGATCAGGAGCGCTATAACCTGGCATACAGCCGAGGATTTGATAACGGTTTTGGCCTGCGATTGAGTGCTGAATCCCAGCACGCAGATAACTACCGTGATCATAGCACCACTGACTTTAGCAATGTTTTTGGCGAGATTGAGAAGCTTCACGACAGCGGACGCGTGTTTGTCGAGTTGCAGAAAACCGAAGATGATGTAGAGCTGCCCAACTCTCTGAACATTAATCAGAAACAGGCAGATCGTCGCCAAAGCACCTCATCTGATTTCCTTAATTACGATAGCGATGTGGTTGTTCTGGGTCTGGAACAGGACCTGGCAGAGCAATGGGAACTGCGCGGTGAATACAGCATTCGTGATACAGATGGCAAAGGCATTCTGTTTTCCGATTACACTCAGGATACGCGGGTTAAATCCCTTACACCCCGGTTACTGGGTAAGCTAGGTGACGCAGATATCACACTGGGTTACGACCGCCACCGTACCGATTACGTACGCGGCGGCTACTCTCCGCAAACCCGCCAACAAACCGCCAATGCGATATACGCCCGTGCGCAGATGCCACTGATCTTAGATGATCTGCAACTGACTGTTGGTGGCCGTGAAAGCCGGGTAAAGGATATCAACCTTCGCAATAACCAGAACAACTCCCACTCTCGTTTTGTAAAAGAGATCGGCCTGACCTATCAGCTTTCAGCAGAACAGCGTGTATTCCTGCGTCGGGACGAAAGCTTCCGTTATGCCAATATGGATGAACTGGCGGCTCTGCCAGCCGGCGAAACCTTCCTGAAACCACAGGAAGGCACCTCACTGGAGCTGGGCTGGGAATGGTCTCAATCCACTACCCAGTTGCAAGCGACTGTTTTCCAGTTGGATCTGGATAACGAGATCAAATACAACGCGGCTACGTTTGCCAACGTAAATCTGGACGAATCTCGGCGCCGCGGATTGATTCTGAATGCCCGTCATGGCCTGACGTCTGATCTGCAGTTCACCGGAAACTACAGCTATACCGATTCAGAGATTAAGGCTGGGACGCATGCAGGAAACGAAGTTCCTTACGTACCGAACCACAGCGTCGCACTGGGACTCGATTATCAACTGACGAACGAAACCAATGTTTATCTGGACGCTAAATATACCGGTGCCCAGTTCAGGGATGACGATGAAGCGAACAGCCTGAGTCAGGTCGGTGGTTACACAGTGGTCAACGCCAACGTACGCTGGTCGTTCCAGCAATGGGATGCATCTCTGCGTATCAATAACCTGTTCGACAAAGAGTACGATGCATACACCATCGCGGCACCCTGGCTTCCGGGGGGTAGTGCATACTATCCTGCAGCCGGTCGCCAGCTAATGCTGACATTAGGCTATAGTTTCTAACAGATTCACAACCACGGGGCCATCATAGGCCCCGTTTTGTATGAGGCCTACACATGTCAGACCGTTTAAACCGCATCTACACCCGCACCGGTGATCAGGGCACCACTGCGTTGGCCAATGGCTCCCGCGTTGCTAAAACTCATCCTCGTATCGAAGCCTTAGGTACGGTCGATGAACTCAACTCCCTACTGGGTGTCTTAATTGCTGATCTGGATCCCGAGCATGCTCTCGTCAACGATCTGACACCCTTACAACATGATCTGTTTGATCTGGGTGGAGAGCTTGCGGTGGCGGATGAGTCCTATCAGGTGATCACGGAAGAGGTTGTGGAAGGACTGGAAGTTGTTCTGGACCGTCTCAACGAGAGTTTGCCACCCCTGAAGGAGTTTATTCTGCCTGGTGGCAGCCGCGTAGCCGCGAATTGCCAACTGGCCCGCAGTATCTGCCGTCGGGCGGAACGGCGTATGGTTGAGCTGGGACATGAGGAGTATATCAATCCTCAAGGTGCGGCGTACCTGAACCGCTTATCCGATCTGCTTTTTGTTGCCGCCCGCATTCTCGCACGCGAAGGCACAGGCGAAGTACTCTGGCAGCCACGTAAACAACGTAGCTGAACCCCGGGTTCAGGACTTATTCAGTCCAGCCACTTATAATAGCGAGCTAAACACTCTGCCGACTCTCTGGCATGCGTGAAATCAATATTCAATTAGGGGAAAAATATGCGTTATTTATTGCTGTCCGCGGCCCTGCTGATTTCTGGCCCGGTGCTGGCCGACTGCGGTATGAAACAAACGTTTTGTGAAAGCAAATGCAAAGTGACCCATTTGGGTGACGATGCAGCGGCGACCGGCTGTAAGTCAAAATGCATCGCTCAGCGTGCGGCATGCTCCACTGAAAAAGGTGCAGAAACTGTGATTGAAGTTGGCAAAAAAGGCGCAGAAACAGCCGTAGACGCCAGCCAGAAAGCTTGGGAAAACACCAAGTCCTTTATCAAAGGCGCGACAGAATAGCGACTGTACGCGAAGCAACTCAGGCGTTAAGCAGTGCTAAACGCGCCTGACTGGCGAACTGGCTGAATACTTTAAAATCCTGTTCATCCAGTGCGCCATGCCCTTTCAAACGATCCCCATAAAGCATACCAATCACTCGTTCCTTCACCACGATCGGCGCCACAACAAACCCCTGACAACGCACCTGCTGAATGAAGTCAGCCGGTATCCGTTCGTGCCAGCCATTTTCATCGATGTCACTGACCAACAACGTTGCACCACGCGCAATGACACGGAAAAACATATCGTTGTTGCTGCCGTCCTTACTACGGGAAAAATACCGTTGGAGAGGTTCGATAACATCGCCATCAGACATTTTTGGCTCAAGCCGTGTACCACCGCGATTAAGCAAGCATAGCTGTACACGGTCCAGTCGCGTACAACCCGCCATTGCTTCAATCACGGTTTTCAGAATTGTCGGGAGCGCTTCACCCTGGTTGATCATCTCCGTGACCTGATGCAGGTAATCCAGCTGCTGCTCAGCTGACGGGGGCTGCTCATCATCAAGCTCAACAACACCCTGTGCGCCATCATCGACAGCACCACTTTGCGCTGTAATAAAGGCCATCTGACGCATCAATTCATCTTTTGCTTCGTGTCCACTCGGGGTGTACTTTCTCGCCATACTGGCGCAACTCAGGCCATAGTCAGATGCCATCTGAGATACTTTTTGATAACAACGCAGTGCCGTCTCGCCAATCTGATCAGCATCCAAACCGGTCACCGTACCTAAATCATCAACCAGCTCGCTATAGGGGTGATCACCGTGGTCATCAAGATCATACAACTGTTCCAGCAACTGATAACTTAAACCCGCTATCTGAGCAGCATGATCACCTTCAACAAACTCACTTTTCACCGACATCGCGTGCACCACTGATGGAGGATGCCCCCAGCTACGCGCCAGATCCTGCCCCAGATCGCTAAATGTGCCGCCCAGCATTTTCAGCTGGATCTTACGCCAGGGCAGTTCAGCCTTTTTACGCTCCACCAGCATTTTTCGGTACACCGAAGGCATCGTATGGGCGATCACAATCTCACCCAATCCGTATAACAGGGCATTAATGTAGGCTTCTTCAGCATCACTGACGTGGTGGCTGCGTATCGCCAGGTCACTGGCAATATTGGCATTGAGAAATGCACGCATCAGCAATCCGGGAGTATTGATATCGGGGTGACTCTTGTGAAAACCCTCTACCAACTTCAAGGTGAGGCAGATGTTTTTGATCTTTTTAAAGCCAATCAACACTACTGCGCGCGACACGACAGTAATAGCCGCACCACCACGATGATAGGTTGAGGAGTTTGCTATTTTTAGAATTTTTGCTGAGAGATTGGCGTCTTTCATGATCGCCATGGCTAACGCCATGGCGTCACTCTCTTCAGAACTACTGACTTGTTGAATTCGGTTAACGGTTGAACTAAACACCGGCAGGTCACCCAACCGGTCAAGTTTTTCGTACACAAAACGAAGGGTATCGGAGTAATTCAACAGCCAGTTTCCATCAATGAGTTACACCGTCTGCGACGGCAATTGAGCAACATTACAGGTGACAAGTTCGGGCCAGATCTGTGTTTGATCACAGTAAAATCTGAGCCGGGTAAAGTGGGCATGATCCAACCGAATACGGCTCCAGAGTGAAGGCGCAAGCTGCAAACAGTCTGCGATCAGCGTACGAATAACCCCTCCATGAGTCACCAGCAACAGGTGATCATCGGCGGCATTCAGCAGCGCATCACGGCCTGAGAGTACACGTTTCTGAAGCGCAGTAATACTTTCACCTGACGGTGGTGTATTGTTTGCCGGATCATTCCAAAACGCTTCAACCCGCTCTGGTTGTTCACTATAGACCTCGCTGAGCGTTCTGCCATCCCATTCACCAAAGTTATACTCCTGCAGCCAATCGACCTCGGCACAAGGTAGTTCACATCGCTCTGCGACCTGAATAGCAGCCTGAGTACAACGCTGTAAAGGCGAATGCAGAACTTTCTGCCACCCAACTGAGCGAGCCAACGCCGCGGCCATCTGTTGTTGACCCACGACGGATAGCGGCACATCGGTGATCCCCTGATAGATCCCTTTTCTCTCAGTTTCCCCATGACGTAACAGATCCAGAGTTAATGTCCGCATCGATTTCTGTCCCATTTCATCCGGCGGAATCTTTATCTGCAACACCCGCTTCAGCAAACGTCGCCATCTCCGCATGCAAACGACACGCCGCACGCAGAAGGTCTACCGCCAATGCCGCACCACTGCCTTCGCCAAGACGCATCCCCAGTCTCAGTAACGGCTTCACCTGCAGATGATCTAACAACAGCTGATGCGCAGGTTCATCAGAGCAGTGACCGTAAATAAACCAGTTTTTGACCTCGGGCTTCATCGCAATGGCAATCATCGCGGCCGCCGTGCTGATAAAACCATCAATCAACACCGGAACCCCCCGCTGTGCGGCACGGATATATGCCCCGGTCATGGCCGCGATCTCGAAACCGCCGAGACATTGCAGCGCCTTTAACGGCTGATCCGCCGCGACTTGATGTAAATCCAGCGCCTGCTGGATCAGGTGTGCTTTTTGTTCGACCCGCGCCTCGTCTAACCCTGTGCCCGGCCCGACTAGCTCTCTTGCCGGGCGCTGAAGCAACGTAGCGACCAACGCACTGGCCGCCGACGTATTGCCAATGCCCATCTCACCAGCAATAAACAGATCCGGATTCTCCGATAGAGACTGTTCAATACGTTCAAACCCAACCTCTAGCGCACGACTCAACTGATCTGTATCCATCGCAGCAGCCGTGGAAAAATCCTCAGTGCCTTTAGCAATGATGCGCGAGATAACATTTTCATGCTCAGGCACGGTCGCCAGCGTCCCTAGGTCAACAACTTCAAACCGGGCGCCCAAATGACGCGCCAATACCGAGATTGCTGCACCACCGGATGCAAAATTCATCACCATCTGCGCAGTGACTTCCTGTGGATAAGCAGAAACACCTGCTGCGGCGATACCGTGATCGGCTGCAAATACCGTAATTTGCACATTATCCACTTGCGGCTTCAAACGCCCTTGCATTGCCGCTAAACGCACCGCAACGGTTTCAAGCTCGCCCAATGCACCCAATGGCTTGGTTAATACCGCTTGATGCTGAGAGGCCGCACTCTGATGATCCATATCACAAACGGCAACAGGCTCCTGCAACCAGATATTCATAGTCTGTGTACTCATAAAGGCTGTTTTATCTCCAGCGGAATTCCGGCTACCGTCAGCGTCACCCGGTCGCAAATTTCACCCAAGCGCTGATGCAACCAGCCCGCCTGATCCTGAAACTGACGACTTAGCTCGCCCATCGGGACAATCCCCCAACCGACTTCATTACTTACCAGAATCAGTTCGCCCGGCAGGTTGTCCAATACCTGATATAGGGCATTCAATTCCTGCTCCAAAATGCCGGGATCAGATAATAATAAGTTTGTAACCCACAAGGTCAGGCAGTCGACCAGCAAACAGACATCATTCGCCGCATGTTCATGTAAGGCTTGAGCCAATGCGATCGGCTCTTCGACCAATCCCCATTCAGCCGGGCGCTGTTTTCGGTGACGTAAAATACGGTCTGACATCTCACCGTCACCCGCCTGAGCGGTGGCGATGTAAACTACACGACAACCGAAATCCTGAGCACGCTGTTCTGCCAAACGGCTTTTTCCAGAACGGGCACCGCCCAATATCAACTGTTTCATGGCTGCTTTTGTTTCTCCGCATTAACCCGCTGCAAAATTGTACGCGCCTCATCCAGCTGTATGCATACCTGCTCAGCCCCGTCGACGGCACGCATCGTGGCACGATGCACCTCATCCGCGTCTATGCCATATAGCAACTGATAACGTATCGCTTTCATCTGAGACCAGGGTTGCCAGAGATCTCGCCAGTGAGGGTCGTGGCGCTCTACACCTGCCAGTATGAGATCGGGATCCGCCGCGATCACCGCTTCGATATTCACGCGCGGTGCAACCTCTGGACGGCTGGCAAAGATATTTCCACCGCCACACAATTGGATAATCTGATCGATGAGCTGACTGTTATTGGCGGTAATCAACGGCTGGTGCCAAAGCTGATAAAACACCCGGAGCGGCATCTGCGACTGGTGCTTCTCACCCAATACTCCAATCCGCTGTTCCAGATCAGTTGCCGCCTGCTCTGCCCCTTCATTCCGCCCAGTCACCACCCCCAGCCTGCGCAGAGCATTGGCGATCTCGGCAAAGCTATCGGGGGACTCACGTAACACGGGAATGCCGAGTGATTCGATTCGTTCTAACTGTGATCCGGGAGAACCGTCAATCCATGCGACCACCAGATCGGGCTGCAATGACAAAATACGCTCTATATTCAAGTTAGCGTAATCACCCACGCGCGGGAGGTGCTTTGCCGCCTCAGGATAATCTGAATAGGAGACAGCCCCCACCAATAGATCACCCGCACCGATCGCATAGAGGTTTTCTGTCACGTGAGGCGCTAAACTGATCACCCGACTCGCGGGTTGTGGCAGGATCAGAGCTAGCCCCTGGTCATCGACAACGCTGATCTCGCTCAATACACTGCCAGAAACAAGCATCAACCAAAGACCGAAGAAAGCATTTAACATGTATTTTTTATGCATATTATGGAATAATGCGGCATCAAAGCTGAAAGTCAGGGCAGCAACATGACTGAAAGCAGCGGTTGGCATAGCGTTACCGTTCAAATGGCAGGATTGCCAGCAGTATACCACCGCCTTAAACTTCGCGGAGACAGCATTCATGATCTCAATTAATGAGCCACGCAAAAGCCCTGCTTTTGCGATGTTCAATTTAGGCTTCCGTCCATTTTTTCTCTTAGGTGCAATCGCTGCGGTTGTTCTGCTAGGTATCTGGTTGGTGCTCTACAGCAGTGGCATGAGCGTGCAGTACTACAGCAACACGATGTACTGGCATGCACACGAAATGATTTTTGGCTTTACACTGGCGATCATTGGCGGGTTTCTGCTCACCGCGGTCCGTAACTGGACCAATGTACAGACGCCTTATGGCAAACCCCTGATGCTGATCACCGCCGTCTGGTTCATTGCCCGCTTTATGCCCTTTATTCCAGGACTGCCGGAATGGCTCATCGCCGCCGTCGATCTGGCATTTGCACCGGTTGTTGCGGTGGGAATCGCAATACCGATTCTCCGATCGGCTAACTACAGGAACTTACTGTTCATTCCTATTCTGGCCGCGTTTTTTATCGCCAACCTCATGGTCCATCTGGAGATGTTGGGTATCACGGAGAACACCGCACTCAAGGGCCTCCACGTAGCGCTGTATTTGGTACTGTTGGTCATCACTGTGATTGGCGGCCGCGTTATTCCATTCTTCACCGAACGGGGTGTGGAAGGTGTGACATGCACACGCTATGCGTGGGTTGAGAAGTCGATCATCCCAGCCACGGCAATCTGGTTGGCAGTGACCCTGAGTGGTTTTAGCACCTTGATTAGCATCGCTTCTGTGATCGTCTGTGTACTGAGCTTCGTACGCTTATACGGTTGGTTCAGCACCGCAATTTTCAAAAACCCGTTGGTGTGGATTTTACAGCTGGGTTATCTGTTTATCCCTGTGGGGTTTGCTCTCACAGCACTCGCGTCAGCAGGATTGGTCAGCAGTTCAATTGCAATTCATAGCTTCTCGGTAGGTGGCATTGGCCTGATCACACTCGGCATGATGGCTCGCGTCTCTCTAGGTCATACCGGACGCCCGCTCGCGGTAACCCCGATGATTGTAGCGGCCTTTATCCTGATGACACTGGCCGCAGTGATTCGGGTTGCTATCACCCATCTGCCCATCCCATATCTGGCAGGGTTACATTTGTCCGGCACCCTTTGGATGCTGGCATGGATACTGTTCCTGATCCGTTATCTGCCTATCCTGATTAAACCGCGTGCTGATGGCCTCTTCGGCTAACACCTAATTACTACAGATACAAAAAAGCCTGTCACAACGACAGGCTTTTTTGTTTTTTGGTTCGGGTGATTATTTCTTCAGATCAACCACCACACGGCCACGTACCTGACCATTTACAATCCGATTAGCGTACTCGTCAACCTGATCCAGCGAGATCAGTTCAGAGATTTCGCCCAGTGCAGAATCAGGCAACTGACTCTGCAGGCGGCCCCAGGCTTCCTGGCGACGAGCAACCGGACACATCACGGAGTCTACGCCCTGCAAACGCACATTACGCAGAATAAACGGCATAACCGTGGTGGGCAGTTTAAAGCCCGCAGCCAAACCGCAGGCCGCGACAACACCACTGTAGTTCATTTCTGCCAGTACACGCGCCAGAATTGCATCACCCACGGTATCAACAGCGCCCGCCCAACGCTGACGTTCCAGAGGACGACTTTTCTCAGCCATCTCTTCCCGGGTCAGAATCGTGGTTGCACCCAACTCACGCAGATATGCCTCAGTTTCCGGACGCCCTGTCACTGCAGCCACTTCGTACCCCAATCCAGCCAGAATACTCACCGCAACACTGCCGACACCGCCTGCAGCACCTGTAACAATCACGGGGCCACTGGTTGGCAATACGCCACCATCTTCCAGCGCCATAACACATAACATTGCGGTCAAACCGGCGGTACCAATCTCCATGGTTTTGCGCGGCTCCATACCTTCAGGCAGATGCACCAGCCATTCAGGTTTCATACGCGCCATCTGGGAGTAACCACCCCAATAATTTTCTCCAACGCCCCACCCGGTCATCACAACCTTGTCACCGGCGTTGTAATCATCGGATGCAGACTCCACAACCGTGCCGACCAGATCGATACCTGGCACCATGGGGAAGTTACGAATGATCTTTCCGGTACCGGTCACTGCCAGACCGTCTTTGTAGTTCAGGGACGAGTAATCGACCTCAACCAGCACATCTTCTGCCGGCAATGCATCCAGTTCCAGCGACTCCACAGCGGAAACCGTTTTACCTTCGACCTCATTCAGCACTAATGCTTTGAACATCACTTCGTCCTCGACCATTAAGTTAATTTGTCTTACAAATATAAATTAATAAAAATTCAAGTCAACGCTTTCTTACGTTAGAATAGTCTCTGATCAACTATTCAGTATCGGAGAGCACTCCTTTGAGCTTTGAGGTAGAACCGGTAAATCGCAGCAGCCTATCCAGTCAGATTGCCGATCAACTGCAGGAAGCGATCCTTGATGGCACGCTGAAAGCCGATGATCGTTTACCCACGGAAGATGAGTTATCCAAGCGATATCAAGTATCCCGTCCAACAATCCGTGAAGCGCTAAAACGCCTCGCGGCAAAGAATCTGGTCCGCTCAAAGCGTGGCCCCACTGGCGGGACATTTGTCACCAAACCTTCAGTCGCCCAACTCAGTGATAGCCTGACCAGTGCCGCAACGATGTTGGTAAGCCTGAAAGAGGTAGACCTGGACGAAATCAACGCTGCCCGTCTCGAACTGGAAAGCACCTGCTGTCGTCTGGCCGCGAAATGCCGCAGCGAAAGCCAACTTAGCGCCCTGACACATGAGCTGAAAGTTCAGGAAGATGAACGCATCACGGCAGAAGACTTCTGCGCCTCAGACGTTCGCTTCCACCGGATCATTGCCGATGCCAGTGGTAATCGTATGCTCGCCTTTGTGATGTATGCCGTCATCGAAGCGTTACAGCCCGTAGCGAACATGATCGCTTACCGATTTCGCGAGCGTACGGTCATCATTGATCATCACCGGCGCTTGCTGGAGGCTATTCAGCAACAGGATGCCGATCTTGCGTGCGATATTCTGCAGGAACAAATTGAGTATCTGGCTGCACGTCATCAAGACGCACAGGACTGGCGCGCGGGCAAAGCCGACTAATCGCTTATACCCATGATCTGGCGCAAACAGCACAATACTGCACGTACTGGGCATATGGGCTTTCAGCACTGATTGCTATATCCTTGTCACAGGTTTTATGACACTTTTCTGACCCCCTTTCAGACTAGAAGGAGCACTCGTGGACGCAAGCAGTACTGTATGGATCATCGCCGTTGTAGCACTAATCGTGGGCACTTTGATTGGTTATTTGCTGGGACGTTCTGGCGGCAATGACAATCGTCAGCTAGAGCTGATTGAGCAGCTGGACGAAACTCAACGCGAACTGGCGGAATACAAAGAGAAGGTCACAACACACTTTGAAGAGACGGCCGATCTGGTCAGCAGCCTGACCGATAGCTACAAAGCGGTTCACCTGCATCTGGCAAAAAGCTCTGTTGAACTGTGCAGCAGTGACGTTGCGACCCGTACTCTGGAAGAAGCTGCTCAGCCACGCCTGACCGCAGAACCTGAAGAAGATGTTGTAGCAGACGCTGCAGCCTCCGAAACGTCCGTAGAGAGCGATAGTTCAATGGAAGCGCCACTGGATTACGCACCGAAAAAACCAGACGAAGAAGGCACGCTGTCTGAAACCTTCGGTCTGAAAGAAGGTGAAAAGGAGGGTGAAGAAACCCCTGCTGATCCTGCTGACTTCGCAGAGAAAAAAGAAGAGAACAAGACTGAAGAAACGACTAAACCAGCCTGATTGATTACCTGTTTATTCAGTACAAAAAACCGGCTCATACAGGCCGGTTTTTTTGTGCCTAAACACGGTACCGATCAGACCGGGTTATCGATATCCACAAACATCTGCTCAATACCGAACTTTTGGGCCAGCTCTTCACCTAATGTTTTAGCGCCAAAGCGCTCAGTCGCGTGATGCCCGGCTGCGACGTAGTGAACGCCATTTTCACGCGCACTATGCACCGTTGGTTCTGAAATTTCACCAGACAAATACGCATCCAACCCAAGATCAATGGCTTTCTCGATATAACCTTGTGCACCACCCGTACACAAACCAATGGTCGTAATTTGATGCTCACCACCCGCAATAAGCAAGGGGGGGCGCTTTAAAACCTGACTCACACGATCCCCCAATTCCTGCAAACTCATTGGTACATCAAACTTGCCCGTCACCCCAATACTAAGTGGATTACCCTCCTCCAGCCCGCCGGTGACAGTAATTCCCAGCAATTTGGCCAAAACGGCGTTATTGCCAATGTCCGGATGCGCATCCAGCGGCAGATGATACCCCAGCAGATTAATATCATGTTGCAGCAAGGTCTTAATACGCCGCTGCTTCATTCCGGTAATACAGGGATTTTCCCCTTTCCAGAAGTATCCGTGATGTACCAATATCGCATCAGCATTCCACGCGACTGCGGCATCAATCAGCGCCTGCGACGCCGTCACACCTGTCACAATACGACTCACCTGCTCACAACCTTCGACCTGCAACCCATTCGGCGCATAGTCGCGAAAACGCTCCGGTGTAAGCCTTTGGTCCAGATAGTTGACCAGTTCTTTCCTACTTATCGACATATAATCCTGATTCAGATTCACATAACCGTTGTTATCTTCGTATAATTCTAGAATCCCGTTAAACCTTCAACCCCGAGACAATGCGAAGATTCTCTTTTTTACTATGGCCCGTCGTCACCGGCATATTCGCAGCGATTGTTCTGCTGCAGTTTTTTCCGGACCTGTTTGCCCCTAAGGTTAACACGGTAGAGATCCGGCAGACGGATAAGCCCGCCCTGCAGCCCGCTGGCGCTCGAGGTCAGGGACCAGTGTCGTATGCCGATGCGGTAAACATCGCTGCGCCTGCCGTCGTAAATATCTATACCCGGACACTGGTTAAGCAAAAAACGCCCCTCGCGGATGACCCGTTTTACCGTAACTTCCTAGACCAACGCGATACACCACACAGGCAACGTATTGAATCCAGTTTAGGTTCAGGCGTCATTCTTAGCCCACAAGGTTATATTGCGACCAACAACCATGTCATCGAAGGCGCAGATAGTATTGTTGTCGCACTGAAGGACGGCAGAGAAGCAATGGCGTCATTGATCGGCAACGACCCTGAAACAGACCTTGCCGTTTTGAAGATTGATCTGGAAAGCCTGCCTAGCATCACGCTCACGAACTCAGATGGCATCCAGGTTGGTGACGTAACACTCGCGATAGGCAACCCATTTGGTGTGGGTCAAACGGTCACCATGGGTATTATCAGCGCCACAGGACGTAATAGCCTGGGCCTGAATACCTATGAAGATTTTATTCAGACAGATGCCGCCATTAATCCAGGTAACTCAGGTGGCGCATTAATCGACGCTTACGGCAACCTGATTGGTATCAATACCGTCATTTATACGAAATCAGGCGGCTCTCAGGGTATCGGATTTGCAATCCCGTCCAATCTGACTAAACAGGTTATGCAGGATTTGATTGAGCATGGACGCGTCATCCGCGGCTGGCTGGGTATCGAAGTACAGGAGCTCACCCCCCAATTAGCCGAGTCGTTTGGCATGTCCGATACACGCGGCCTTATTATCGCTGGTATTTTTCGAAACGGACCAGCCCATCAGGCAGGGATTCAACCCGGGGATATCATGATTGCGATCAACGATAAGCCGATCCGCGATCGCCGGACATCCATGGATCAGATCGCCAAATATAAACCGGGTGAAGAGATTAACATTGAAGTTATTCGAAACGACCAACAACTGTCTCTGACAGTGAAAATCTTTGAACGGCCACGCAGCCGCAGATGATCATTTCATAGATAAGACTCAGGCAATAAAAAAGGCTCCATCCAGGAGCCTTTTTTATTTATCGATCACCAGTAGCGATCAATCTTTCTTGATACGATATTCAGCAGAACGAGCGTGAGCGGTCAGGCTTTCTCCGCGCGCCAATACAGACGCCACCTTACCCATCTCTGACGCACCCTCCGCTGAGAACATGATCAATGATGAGCGCTTCTGGAAATCATACACACCCAGTGGCGAAGAAAAGCGCGCGGTACCGGATGTCGGCAGGACATGGTTCGGTCCGGCACAGTAATCACCCAGCGCTTCCGCAGTATAACGCCCCATGAAAATTGCACCCGCATGGCGTACCAGCGGTAACAATGCTTCAGGTTCTTCAACCGACAACTCGAGATGCTCCGGCGCAATACGATTGGTCACATCCATCGCTTCGTCCATATCCTGCACCTTAATCAGCGCAGCACGATCACGCAACGACACATCGATAATCGCTTTACGCTCCATCGTTG
>JAGSHA010000274.1 GCA_023954795.1 Oceanospirillaceae bacterium
AGAGTGGTTGTTGTCGGTGAGAATTACGCCGCGTTCGACCATGTTTTCCAGCTCACGAATGTTGCCCGGCCATTTATACATCAACAGGGATTGTAGTGCCTTGTCGGTAACGCCCTGGGTGCGCTTGTTGTAGAGCGTGTGATACTTCTCCAGAAAATGCTCGATCAATAGCGGAATATCTTCGGTGCGGTCACGCAACGGCGGAATATGCACAGGGTAGACATTAAGGCGATAGAACAGATCCGCCCGGAAACGTCCGTCTTTGACGGCGGCTTCCAGATCTTCATTGGTCGCGGCGACGACGCGAATATCGATTCGGCGTACTTTGCTATCGCCGACGCGTTCTAACTCTCCTTCCTGTAATACACGCAATAAGGTTGCTTGGGCACGGGGGGACAGTTCGATCACTTCATCGAGGAAAATAGTGCCCTTGCTTGCCCGTTCAAACTTCCCTTCGCGTGATTGTGTCGCGCCGGTATAGGCACCTTTTTCCACACCAAACAGTTCGGCTTCGATAAGGTCCGGTGGGATACAGGCACAGTTAACCGCGACAAAAGGTCCTTCTCGGCGATCACTGCTGGCATGAAGGCCTTTGGCGACAACCTCTTTACCTACACCGGTCTCCCCCAGCAGAAGGACGGTGACTTTACTCTTCGATGCTTTGGTAATCAGTTGGCAGACATTTTTAAACCCGCCGGATCTGCCTACCGAGTTAAACAACAGATCTTCTTCGGCTTCCGGTGTGCGGAAACTCTCCTGCAATGTGGATACCTGATGTTGCAGGGCAAAGAGTTCTTCAATAATCGGATCGGGGAGCAGGGCGCGTTCCAGCTCTTCGCGATCATCCCACTCTTCAGCGGGTTTGCCGACAATATGGCAGTGGTCCGCGCCGCATCCGGTGCATTGGGTCTCTTTAAAGATGATCTTACGACCCATGTAATAGGTGGAGAAACCGCTGGCGTATCCGATCAGGGTCCAACAAATAGGATCCTCTGATAATCCATATTCATTGAGGTGTAACTCTGATTCGTAGGAGTCATACCAATCAAATTCGCCATGGAATTTGCCCGTTTCGATATCGAAGTCCAGTTCTTTGGGTACAACCCTCACCATACCTTTGATGTTGTGTAACTGTGGGCCGGCTAAAAAGGCTTCGGCTTTGGTGAAATCCGGACGGATCTTATGGGCGGATTCGGCATCTTTGAGGCCTGAGTAGTAGCCAAAGCGCATTAAAAAGCCGCGTGTACGTTCAACGCCCAGTGTTTCGATCAGCTCTTTACGTAAAGACCCCATCACCGCTGAGTGGATCAGCAGCATACGCTGTTCGTTAAACCAGATTTTACCATCCTCACTGGCAAACTGAATCTGCGAAATCAAGTCCTTGGATTCCGGTAGTTGTGGTTGAGCCGGGTTGCTCATGGTAGTGCAGCCTTTTCTATTATTGTTGTTATAAAGCGGTCATTTGTTGTTAATTCCGCTTATATGTACATCTATTGTGTTTTCTCTTCTTGCGTCTGCTGACGCCGCTCGATGCCTCTTATATGGGGTAACTATAGGCACTTTTTCCGATTTGATGCAGAACTCAGAGTGAGATTGATCTCCTGATCAAATCATTAAATTTTGTTGATCCTTTTAATCATTTCATCATCTTTCTCCACCCTTTCGTCAAGCGGTTTTTTTCAAAATCCATCTGAGTGAGTGAATTTTATAATGAATTTTATAATTTTAAAGTTCTTATAAAACAATTGGTTAGGTTGTTTTTTGTATTTTTGTTTATTGGTTTTTTTAAATTCTGGCATAGCCATTGCTCTATACCGAGTGACCTGAATCAGAAAATAAACATAACAGGGGGCGAAATGGCTGAGGTGATAAATCTGGATACCCGGTCGAGTGATCCGAGCAAATCAAAATTTGAACGGTTAACGAAATATGTACGGGTTCGCAGTCCTCAGGGTGCTCGATTCGTGGAGTTCGACTTTGCAATTGGTGATCCAAGTCTGTTCGTAGAGTTGATCATGCCGCAGGGCGCTTACGAGCACTTTTGTGACGTGAATGACGTGATTCATATGACCGATGAACAGATGGCAGCTGTAGATGCCGAGATGGAAAAGTGGCGTTACGGCGAAGACACCCTGATGTCGCACAACCACGACCATTTCGCATCCGAATAACAACAATCTGACTTAGCTGGGAAATGTCCGATGAGTATTGAAATCAAAACCGCGACGCTTGAGCCGGTACGTAACACCTTCGCGCATATTGAGCGCCGCTTTGGTGACAAGCCTGCAACGCGTTATCAGGAAGCGACTTACGACGTTCAGTCTGAAAAATATTTTCACTATCGCCCGCTGTGGCAGCCGGACATGGAGCTGAATGATCCACGTCGCACGGCTCTGGTGATGGAAGACTGGTACGCGTTTAAAGATCCGCGTCAGTTTTACTACGGCGCTTATGTTCAGCAGCGCGCAAAGATGCAGGAAGTGGCTGAGAGCAACTATTCCTTCTTTGAAAAGCGTGATCTGAAACGTTTGCTGGGTGATGACCTGCAGAAGAAAGTGATTCGTTACCTGATCCCTCTGCGTCACTTCGAGCACACCGCAAACCTGAACAATATGTACGGTTCTTCGCAGGGTTACGGTACTGCGATTACTCAGGCACTGCTGTATGACGGCATGGATCGATTGGGTATTGCTCAGTATTTGTCTCGTATTGGTTTGATTCTTGATGGTAATAGCGGTGATGCGCTGGGCGAAGCGAAAGCTTACTGGATGAACGATGAGATCTGGCAGGGCCTGCGTGCGCTGTGTGAAGAGACCACGGTCACCAAAGATTGGTTTGAACTGTTCGTTGTTCAGGACCTGGTGCTGGACGGTCTGGTGTATGACCTGGTGTTCAACCAGTACGACACATGGCTGGCGGATAACGGTGGTCAGGACATCAGCATGCTGACCGAGTTCATGCAGCTGTGGAATAAAGACAATACCCGCTGGGTGGATGCTGTGATGAAAGTTGCAGTGGCTGAGTCTGCGGAAAACAAAGCGCTGCTGGAAGGTTGGGTTACCGACTGGAAAGAGAAAGCCGTGGCGGCACTGAAACCACTGGCAGAAGAGATGCTGGATGCAGAAGCGATGGATAAAGCCGTTGCTGCTCTGGACAAACGTCTGACTAAAGCTGGCCTGTTCAAGTAAGGAATTACGCAATGTCTAAGGTTTATATCGCACTGCAGGATAACGACGAATCCCGCTATATCGTTGAAGCAATTGAAGAAGATAACCCGGATGTGACTGTGATTCACATGCCAGCGATGGTCCGCATCGAAAACGAAGGCCGTATGACCATCAACCGTGAAACGGTGGAAGAAAAAATGGGGCGTGACTGGGATGTGCAGGAGCTGCACGTCAACCTGATTACCCTCGGCGGTAACGTTGAAGAAGACGACGATTCTCTGTCTCTGCACTGGAACGAATAAGAATAAGGTAACGAATCATGGCAGCTAAGAAACTCAATATTAAAGACAAATACCGTCTGCTGACCCGCGATCTGGACTGGGAATATTCCTACTCTGATCGTAAAGAAGCGTTTCCTTATGAAGATTTTGAAGGCATCAAAATCACTGACTGGTCCAAGTGGGAAGACCCGTTCCGCCTGACCATGGATACGTACTGGAAGTATCAGGCAGAGAAAGAGAAGAAACTGTACGCAATTTTTGACGCTTTTGCGCAGAACAATGCGCATATGAACGTATCTGATCCGCGCTACGTTAACGCGCTGAAGATTTTCCTGACAGGTGTGTCACCGCTGGAATATCAGGCGTATCAGGGCTTTGCTCATACGGGGCGTCAGTTTGGTGGTGTCGGTGCGCGTGTAGCATGTCAGATGCAGGCCATTGACGAGCTGCGCCACGTGCAGACTCAGATCCATGCAATGAGCCACTTCAACAAGTTCTTTGACGGCTTCCAGGAATACAGCCACATGCATGACCGCGTGTGGTACCTGTCGGTACCTAAATCGTTCTTCAACGATGCGCGTGCAGCAGGTCCGTTCGAGTTCATGATCGCGATCGGTTTCTCTTTCGAATACGTACTGACCAACTTGCTGTTTGTACCGTTCATGTCCGGTGCGGCACATAACGGTGATATGGCGACCGTGACCTTCGGTTTCTCTGCGCAGTCGGACGAAGCCCGTCATATGACACTGGGTCTGGAAGTGATCAAGTTCCTGCTGGAACAGCATGAAGACAACGTACCGATCGTTCAGAAATGGATCGATAAGTGGTTCTGGCGTGGTTCCCGTCTGCTGACCATCGTTTCCATGATGATGGACTACATGCTGCCAAACAAAGTGATGTCCTGGAAGGAAGCATGGGAAGTCTACTTCGAAGAAGCAGGCGGTGCGCTGTTTAAAGATCTGGCGCGTTACGGCATCGAAATGCCGAAGTACGCCGATGTGATCGAGAAAGAGAAAGATCATATCTCTCACCAGGCGTGGTGGACATTCTACACCCACGGTCATGCGGCTGGTTTCCATACCTGGATTCCGACAGACGAAGAACTGGATTGGCTGTCCGAGAAATACCCGGAAACCTTCGACAAGTACTACCGTCCGCGCTGGGAACTGGCGAAAGAGATGGAAGCGAAGGGAGAGCGTTTCTACACCAAGGCGCTGCCTCAGCTGTGTACTACGTGTCAGATCCCGATGCTGTTCAC
>JAGSHA010000461.1 GCA_023954795.1 Oceanospirillaceae bacterium
ACCACCTGAGCGATATAGTCAGCCGCGGTGGCTCCCTGTTCGGAATCAAGACCAATTGTGCGGAACAGCTTGGAATTCCCACGCTGGGTAATACCCGGGTTAGTAGAGCCGGTGATCACCAGCACATCTTCATCCTGATAAATGTCGGTCGCGGGCTGGGTCGAGCCGGAGCAGAGATGTCCGACCACAAATTTCACATTGTCGTTGATGATCCGGTTGGCCACCGTGACCGCCTGCTTTGGTTCGCAGACATCATCGTATTCAACCGCTTCCAGCGGACGTCCGTTGACACCACCGCGGTTGTTGATCATTTCAATGGCCGTATGGGCACCGTTCAGTTGCATTTCACCGTACTGGGACAGTGAACCGCTAAAGGGACCAACGATACCAATTTTGATCGATTCGGCCGCCTGCGCGCTAAAACTGAGCACAGTGGACAGGGCCAGACAGGCCAGTGAGGAATGGGTGAGTTTCATAGGGTTCTCCAGATACTCTGAGCATAAGGTTGTGGGGTACACAAACCGTTTAAAAACAAGGCTTTTGGCCTGACGCTATTGTACTGAGAGATGCGATCAATGTCTGAATTTAAAGACGTTTATAAACCTGACCTGAAGCAAAAGATAAGGATATATCCACACCACGGATCACCCAATCCCCGCCGCTCTTATACTTTGATGGTTTTTGCCGCAAGCCCACCGCCAATGATGAAGGTTCGTTCAATCAGCCACAGAGTATTTGATCCATGTCGGGGGTAGAGCCCGAGAGTTCAGGTAAGCTACCCCCTTTTCAACAGTTATAAAGGTGGATGCCGTGCAGCAGCCGTATGACATATTGATTATCGGTGCAGGTCCAGCCGGTCTGAGTTTTGCCCGCTCCTTAGCAGACCTGCCACTTAAGGTCGTGGTTGTCGAGCGCTCATCCCAGTCAACACTGGCCGATCCACCGGAAGACGGCCGTGAAATTGCCCTGACCCACCTGTCCGCAAAGCTGATGAAAGAGGCCGGCGCCTGGCAGCGGATACCTGAAGACGGTATCTCGCCCATTGAAGCAGCCCGCGTCTTTGACGGTCAGTCCAGCTACAGTCTTGATTTCGACAACGAGACGGAAAAGCTGGATGCGCTGGGATATTTGGTTCCCAACCATCTGATTCGCAAGGCGTACTACGAAGAGACCAGCAGTCACACTCAGATCGAGATCCGCACGGAAAGTGTGGTCGAAGAGGTCAATACCGATGATGAGTACGGCTACGTCACACTGAATAACGGTGACGTCCTGCAGGCACGACTGGTCGTCGCAGCAGACACCCGGTTCTCTGAAACACGTCGCAAGATGGGGTTGTCTGCAACGATGCGCGACTTTTCACGCACCGCCATTGTTTGCCGGATGGAGCATACCCAATCACACCAGCAGACCGCGTTCGAATGCTTCATGTACGGCCGTACCACCGCCATTCTGCCAATGAACGGCAACCGCTCCTCCGTTGTTATCACCGTTAACAGTCGTGATGCACAAGGCTTTGCTGAGATGAGCGAAGCAGCGTTTAACCATAATGTTGAGCAGCAGCTTGATGGCTTGCTGGGTGATATGAAGCTGATCGGCAAACGTCATGTCTATCCACTGGTCGCTGTACACGCCAACCAGTTTGTCGCCCGCCGTTTCGCCCTGATCGGTGATGCCGCCGTTGGCATGCATCCAGTCACCGCCCACGGCTTCAACCTGGGTCTGCGCGGACAGGCGAATCTGGCCAAAGAGATCAGCCACGCCATCGCTGAAGGTACCGATATCGCCAGCCCTGCACTGCTTAAGGCCTACGAAACCAGCCACATGCGGACAACCCGCGTGCTCTACCACGGCACCAACGTGGTTGTGGGGCTCTTTACCAATGAATCTTTGGCCGCCAAGCTGGCACGCAAAGCCACCCTGCGCCTGGCGAACAATATCGCACCCATTAAACGCCTGATCACGGAATCCCTGACCGAACGGGATCTGGAAGGTACGAGCCCGCTTCAGGATCTGAAAAACAACCTGCCACCGGTACCGGATTTTCTCCCGGTCGAGAAGGCTCGCGAACAGATCGAAAAAGTGCTGCCCGACAAGCTTCATCCGCTGAATATTCTCGGCCTGAAGTAGATCCCTAAAACGAAGAAAGAGGTGCCAGACACCTCTTTCTCAAATCCGCCATGTTAATGTGCGGAGTTATAACCGCTCGACAATCAGCGCGATCCCCTGCCCGCCACCAATACACATGGTAATCAGACCATAACGGCCCTGTGTACGATCCAGTTCCGCCATTGTTTTGACGATAATGATCGAGCCGGTGGCCCCGACCGGATGCCCCAGTGCCACCGCACCCCCATTGGGATTCACCTTTTCTGGCGACATTTCCAGCAGCTCAGTGACCGCCATCGCCTGCGCAGCAAACGCCTCGTTGGATTCGATCACATCGATCTGTTGCATACTCAACCCCGCCTTCTGCAATGCCTGCTTCACTGCCGGAACCGGACCTAACCCCATCAACCGGGGCTCAACACCGGCAAAGGCATAACTAAGGATACGACAACGCGGCTGCAGCCCCCTTCTCTCCGCTTCTTGCTGCGTGGTCAGCACCATCGCCGCGGCACCGTCATTCAGACCTGAGGCATTTCCGGCGGTGACAATACCGTCTTTTTGAAACGCCGGACGCA
>JAGSHA010000205.1 GCA_023954795.1 Oceanospirillaceae bacterium
ATTGGCGGAGTGCCAGAGTTCGTTGACGGCGGTACCCAGAATGTTAGGCAGTGCCTGACCGCCAAACTCTTCAGGGCCTGTCAGTGTCGCCCAGCCGTTGTCGACATACTGTTGATAGGCATCCGCAAACCCTTGGGTTTCCAGAACCTTGTTATCTTCCAGACGTGCGCCGTTCTGGTCGCCGGTGCTGTTCAGCGGTGCCAGTACATCAGCGGCCAGTTTGCCCGCTTCTTCGATAATAACTGACGCCAGTTCGCTGTTAACTTCTTCCAGACCGGCATCGCTGCAGTACTGATCAAACTTGACCAGTTCTTTGATAACAAAGTTCGCATCCGCGTAAGGGGCGGTATAAGTGCTCATAAACGTATCTCGTTCCTTGTAGCGTGGGTGACTACGGTATTCGTGCCTTTGTTGCCGTGGGTGTTGATAGCGGCTTGAGTAGCCATACCAAAGTTGACGCTGTCAGCCCCCACGGCGACAAAGAGGGTTTTACTCTTCAGATTCAGGGTTGTTCGCGCGATCACGCAGCAGGAACTTCTGAATCTTGCCGGTGCTGGTTTTTGGCATATCACCGAACACGACGGTTTTTGGTGCTTTAAAGTGCGCCATGTTGTCGCGGCAGTAAGCGATGATCTCTTCTGCGCTGACCGCATCCGCGTTGTCTTTCAGGGATACAAAAGCACACGGAGTTTCGCCCCATTTCTCATCCCGTTTCGCAACAACTGCGGCTTCCTGCACCATAGGGTGGCTGAACAATACATCTTCCACTTCGATACTGGAGATGTTTTCACCGCCCGAGATGATGATGTCTTTAGAGCGGTCTTTAATTTCGATGTAACCGTCTTCGTGCCATACAGCCAGATCACCGGAGTGGAACCAGCCGCCTTCAAATGCATCTGCCGTAGTGGTTGGATTTTTCAGGTAACCCTTCATCACCAGGTTGCCGCGCATAAAGACTTCACCCATGGTTTTACCATCCTGTGGGACAGGCTCCATGGTGACCGGATCGGCGACCATCAGATCATCCAGCATCGGTGCACGCACACCTTGACGGGATTTCAGACGCGCCTGTTCTTCAGCGGTTTTGTCGTTCCATTCGTCGTGCCATGCACAAACAACAGACGGACCGTAGGTTTCAGTCAGGCCGTACACGTGGGTCACTTTAATGCCCAGGTTTTCCATACCTTCGATCACGGAAGCCGGTGGCGCAGCTCCCGCGGTCATCACTTTCACCTGATGGTTGATGCCATCTTTCAGGGCGTCGTCGGCTGAGTTCAGCATGTTCAGGACAATCGGCGCACCACAGAAGTAGCCGACTTTTTCCTTTTTGATCATGTTGAAGATATCTTCAGCGCGCACATGACGCAGGCAAACGCTGACACCAGCCATCGCAGCAATCGTCCATGGGAAACACCAGCCGTTGCAGTGGAACATCGGCAGGGTCCACAGGTAGACCGGATGGTGATCCATCGCCCATGACAGGGCGTTGCTGTTGGCGTTCAGGTACGCGCCACGGTGGTGGTAAACCACACCTTTAGGGTCACCGGTGGTGCCGGAGGTGTAGTTCAGGGTGATCGCTTCCCACTCATCTGCAGGCAGGGCGTAGGCATAATCTTCATCACCGTTCGCGATGAATGCTTCGTAATCGGTATCACCGATCAGCTCGCCATCGGTCCAGTACGGATCGTCGATATCGATCACATACGGTTTTTCATCCATCAGTTCGAGCGCACCTTTCACAACGGTGCTCAGCTCTTTATCGGTGATCAGCACCTTAGAACCGGCGTGTTTCAGGATGAACGCCACGACTTCTGAATCGAGACGGGTATTGATGGAGTTCAGAACAGCGCCACACATCGGTACCGCAAAGTGCGCTTCGAAGTGTTCCGGCAGGTTCGGGGCCATGATAGACACCGCGTCACCTTTTTCGACGCCATGGGCGTTCAGGGCACTGGCCAGCTTCTTACAACGACTGAATGTTTCTGACCAGTTGCGGCGAATCTCTCCATGCACAACCGCAGGACGGTTTGGATACACCTGAGCCGCGCGTTCCAGAAATTTTATCGGGGTTAGCGCGGCAAAGTTTGCTGCGTTTTTGTCCAAATTCGTCTCGAAGGCTGATCTGTTATTCATTATTGTTTCCCTCGTTATCGTTGTTTTAAGTGGGCCTGTACTCAGGCGCCGGTAAATTGGGCTTTACGGCGCTCGGTGAACGCAGTCATACCCTCAGTTTGATCTTCAGTCGCAAAACTCAGGCCGAACAGATCACTCTCCATGCGGCAGCCGTTTTCGATGCTCTGATCGGCAGAAGCCTGTACCAGACGTTTGCAGTGGTAGAGTGCCTGCGGTGCGTTGTTGGCGATGGTGATGGCCATATCGATACCGCGTTCCTGCAGCTGCTGCGCCGGATAGATTTGATTGCAGAGTCCGATGTTCAGCGCCTGCTCCGCGTTGACCTTCTCGCCGGTTAGCAGTAGCTGAGCAGCCATGCCCGGACCGACACGGCGTGGCAGACGCTGACTGCCGCCAAAGCCCGGTGGCACACCCAGCGTGACTTCCGGCTGACCGAACACAGCGTTGTCGGCGGCAAGAATAAAGTCACAGCTCATCGCCAGTTCGCAGCCGCCACCCAGACAAAAGCCATTGACCAGTGCGATCACGGGCAGACGGGAGGACTCGATACGATGCATGGTGGTCATGCCCACCTGTGAGAATTCACGCGCCTGCTGGGCGTTCATGTCCTTCATTTCGGCGATGTCGGCACCGGCTGCGAATGCTTTGTCACCGCTGCCGGTGATCAGCAATACGCGCGCGTCCGGTTGGTTTTCGATCCAGACGATGGCGCTGTGCAGCTGCTCCAGTACCTGACGGTTCAGCGCGTTCAATGCTTTAGGTCGGTTCAGCGTAATCAGCCAGATGCCGGGCTGTTGTTCGGTGATAAACAGTTGGGTAAATGCGGCGACGTTCATATCGGTCTCCATCATGCTTCGGCTCTTATTTTTATGGATTGCTGTCGAAATCAGTACTCGTAGAAACCACGACCGGATTTACGGCCGAGATAACCGGCGTCCACCATCTGGCGCAGGTAAGGAGCAGGGCGATATTTGCTGTCGCCAAAGTTTTCGTACAACACGTTCATGATGCTCAGGCAGGTATCCAGACCGATCAGATCGGCCAGCGCGAGCGGGCCAATCGGGTGGCTGGCGCCGAGTTTCATGATGGAATCGATCTGCTCGACGTTGGCACAGCCTTCGTCCAGCGCAAAGATCGCTTCGTTAATCATCGGTAGCAGAATACGGTTGAGTACAAAGGCTGCTTTGTCTTTAACCGGGATCGGTTCTTTACCGGCCCGTTTAGCGGCTTCAACCACTTTTTCGGTGGTCTCTGCCGAGGTCTGCAGGCCGTTGATCACTTCAACCAGCGCAAGGACCGGAACCGGATTCATAAAGTGCATACCGATCACTTTGTCCGGGCGGGATGTTGTGGCCGCGAGACGGGTAATCGACAAGGAAGAAGTATTACTCGCCAGAATCGCATCAGGCTTACAGAGTTCATCCAGCTGCTTGAAGATCTTGTTTTTGATCTCTTCATTTTCGGTGGCGGCTTCGATCACCAGATCACAATCAGCCAGCACGTTCATCGAGGTTTCGCAGCGGATACGGCCCAGTACAGCGGATGGACGCTCTTCGATCAGACCTTTGTCCTGCAGCTTAGTGAGACTGCTTTCGATCACGGACAGTGCCATGTGCAGGGCGTTTTCGCTCAGGTCGACCAGTACCAGCTCATAGCCAGCGGTTGCCATCACCTGTGCGATACCACGGCCCATCTGGCCGGCACCAATAACACCGATTTGCTGAAAGGACATGTTTAAACCTCGTAGTTACAACTGAGAGAAGCAGAGATCAGCCCAGACATATCTTCAGACATGCGGGGCGATAGACAGGGGAATAAGACCGGTGGTAACTGCATGGCGGACAGGGCAGTGCCTGCCGTTGTCGCAGCAACGGAAACAGAACGCTTGAAGATCGGGTTAAAACCCCGGGAAAAGAGATACATCTGTTCGCAACCAGTCTTATTGTTATTCGGTTGCGAATTAAATTACGGGTAAATGGTTGCTCAACTATTTGGCAATTCTAACGAAATGTAACAGTGCCGAATCTGGTCTTTACTTTATGCTACATTCAGCTATTAGCATGTGCCTGACTGGGTTTCTCTGTGTACCGTTATTCCCCGATTACCTTCCGTTTGTTCCTGATGTTGTTACTGCTGATCAGCGGTATTTTTGTGTCGATTTACTGGCTCACGGTGCCGATGATCAAGCAAAACGTGTTTGGACTGGAACTGCACTCCAATCGTCAGGTACTTAACATTGTTTACGACCTGGCGAATCGGATGTATTTCAGTACAGAGTCCTATGTGGAGCAGGCGTTGGATGCAGAGGAGCAGAAGCTCAAGGCGGTGGTGGATCTGGGGGAGAGCTATATCCGCACAGGGTTGTCTGATCCTAAAGATCCACAGCTGGATAAAAACGCTCATTGGCAGACATTGTATGCCGAGTTGCGGCGACTGAAGTTCGACGGCGATAACTATCTCTGGATTTCGGACTTTAACGGCCGGTTGTTGTCCCATCCGGATGATAAGTTTCAGGACGAAAATATCTCCGAGCATATCGTCGCCGGTGAGCGGTCGGCGCTACCCGGTATCATCCAGCAGGTGTTGAAGCAGGGTGAAGGGTTTTACAAGTACAAGTGGTACCGCCTGCAAGATACGGAAGTAATTGATAAATACTCCTACGTCCGTAGCTTTCCGGAATGGGGCATTGTATTGGGTGCCGGGGTGTATGCTGATGATCTCTATAGGGAAGCCGAGGCTTATAAAGCGCGCCTGCTGGGCGAACTGAGTCAGGCGCTGGAGAGTGTGAAGATCGCCAGCAATGGTTATCTGTATATCTTTGATTCCAACGGGGACATGATCTTTCACCCCAACTCTAATATCCGTGGCACCAACTTTAAGACGCTGCTTAATCCTGTCACCGGCAACCCGATCTATCAGGATCTGATCGCTGTGTCAGATACGGATGAAGAGCTGTATTACAAGTGGGACACACCCCACGATCCTGGCAATTATGCCTACGAAAAACTCTCACTGGTCCGCCACCTGTCCGGGTTTGACTGGTATATCAGTTCCTCCGTGTACCTTGATGACCTGAAAGCCAGCTCGGTCCAGCTCAGTCAGCGTTTGTTGGCGATGGGCTTTTTTGGTTTGTTGGCAGCGATTGTTGCGGCGTTCCTGTTTGCTGAATACCTGACCTCCCCGATCAAACAACTGTCGGCTACCGCGTATAAGATCAGTCGCGGGCAGTTTGGGGCCAAAACCGGTATCAATCGTCACGATGAGTTGGGCACGCTGGCGGAGTCCTTCGATTTCATGGTGGATCAGCTGCGTGACAATATTCAGGGGCTGAATACCCGCGTCGCATCGCGTACCAAAGAGTTGTCGGAATCCAATCAGCAACTGTTACAGGCGGTTAGCTCGCTGAAAACGGCAAAGAGTGAGCTGACCGCATCGGAGACCCGGCAGAGACTGATTCTGGATGCATTGCCTGCGCAGATCGCCTATCTGGATGCGCAGGGGCGCTATGTTTTTGTGAACCGTGAATACGCTGAGATGTTTAACCGGCATAAAAGCGAGCTGGTGGGTGAGCTGATGCAGGATGTGATGTCCACCGCGATGTATAAAAACACGCTGGACTATATCCGGCAGGCCTTGTGCGGTGAAAAGGTGATGTATGAGTACAGCACCGAAGTACAGGGCAAGACCATGGTGACGCGCAGAATCCTGCTGCCGTTCTATGGAGAGCAGCGCCAGACCGTGGAAGGTGTGCTCAACCTGTCGATTGATATTACAGCTGAGCGTGAGTCTGAACAACGTCTGGCCGAAGCCAGTAAGATGAAGGCGGTCGGACAGATGTCCGGTGGTCTGGCGCATGACTTCAACAATCTGCTGACCATTATTTTGGGCAACCTGCTGGAAGCGCAGGGGCATCCCGATCTGCCGCTGGATCTGAACGGTAACCTGGTACCGGCGATTCGTGCGACTCGGCGCGGTGCTGATCTGACCAAGCGGCTGTTGGCCTTTTCCCGTCGCCAGCCGCTTTCGCCTGATTGCATCAAACCCGATCACCTTATCGCCGATGTG
>JAGSHA010000083.1 GCA_023954795.1 Oceanospirillaceae bacterium
AACTCACTACGTCCCTGCTCAACCACCCGCACATCGATCAGTTTCGACATCTCTTCAACGATATTATCGCGCTGATCACGTAACTCATTGGCCTCACGACCGGAAGACACTTCATAGGCGATCTTGCCATTAAGGTCTGCGATATCCGATGCCAATACAGATACCTGACTGGAAAGGCTGTCCAGATTGCTGTTGATGGTGTCGTTCTGCCGCATCACAACGGTATTCAGATCATTAAAGCGACGCGCCAGTGCTTCAGACTCGGCCACAAACAGTTCGCGGTTTGGCAGAGAGGTCGGGTCATCGACGGCGTTTTGCAGTGCCTTGAAATAGTTATCAACAGCGGTTGAGATGCTGGTACTGCCAGATGCGAGCAGGTTGTCCAGCTCACCGGCCATATCAGCAAACACATCGGTACGGTTAAACGATGACGTATCAGCCCACAGTTGGCGGGTAAGAAAGTCGTCAGCCACCCGTGTAATACTATCAACCGTTACACCACGCTGATCGGTCTGCGTGGACAGGTTAACCACCTGACGGCTATAACCGGGTGTATTCACGTTGGAAATGTTATGCCCAACGGTCGTCAGGGCAGCCTTGTTAGCCTGCGTAGCCTGTACGCCCAGACCCAGTAAACTAAAGCCCATAATGCGTTCCCCCGATGCGGTGCTGATAGCGAGATAAGATCATGATGCTCAGCCCTCGCTCTTAGTGCGTGGAGCAGAGGCTAGAACCTCGCCATCCAGAATATTCGATATTTTTTGCGCGTACTGCGGATCGGTAGCGTATCCCGCTTGCTGCAATTGGTTCAGATAGGCATATGGATCGGCTGCTGACTCCAGCGCCATCTGATAGCGCGGACTGTCTTTCAGAAAACTGATGTAGTCGCGAAAACTTTGTTCGTAATCTTCGTATGCTCGAAACGATGCACGCTCACGCTGTGCAACACCGCCGCGAAACTCCAGCGTATTGGTGGCAACACTGTCACCGCTCCAGCGACTATCCGCTTTGATGTTAAACAGGTTATGACTGCTGCCACCGTCACCGCGCTGAATAAGATGCTTGCCCCAACCGGTTTCAAGTGCGGCCTGTGCTAACAACACCTTAGGATCCACGCCGATCTCTTCCGCGACGGATGTCGCCAGTGGCATCAGCGCTTCAACAAACTGCTCCGGCGACTCAAAACGCTGTGGATAAGTGGTCTTGGAGGCCAAAGCGCCAGAAACACCTGTTGTTTCTATCACCGGTTTTTCAGGAGCCACCGGCGTCAGACTCGACCGGAGCGCCACGGGAACTTCCGGCTGCTGCTCTGGGCTGACCACGGCATCGCTTAGCATCGTATTCGCAGCCAGATTGCCGGTCGTATCAAATGCGCGATTTAACATGCGCTCCGCTTTTGACAGCTGGAAATTCTGATCCTTATCCTCGTCATCGGAAGCCGCACCGCCATCGGTTGGCAAACCGGTCTGACGCGACAACTGCTGCACGATCACATCCGCCAGCCCCATACCACCACTCTGCGCAAGCTCCATGGTCATCTGGCTATCGAGCATCTCAGTGTAGAACTCGGTTTGGCTGCTATTGAGAAAATTGTCTTCACCAAAGCTCTGATTGGCTTCACGCATACTTTTCATCAGCATGGACATGAAAACCTGCTCGAACTGCTGAGCAACCTGCTTCAGGGCAGCTTCGTTATCATCCTTCGCCAACCGGCTGATCTTGTTCAGCTCGTTCAGCTCGGTGTATAACGCGTTGTGAGTACCGCTACCGCCGGTCGGTTTAATATTCATAATCAGATCACTATCAATTCAGCTTTGAGCGCACCGGTCTGCTTCAGCGCTTCAAGAATCGCCATCAAATCACCCGGTGCCGCACCGACCTGATTCACCGCTTCAACGATATCCTGCAGATTAGTGCCCGGAGAAAACTCGAACATATGACCCGAGCCGGCATCAACCTCAATCCCTGTACGCGGGGTCACAACCGTATCGCCACCAGCCAGTGGATTAGGCTGGTTAACGTCTTGCGCCTCAGTGATTGATACGGTCAATCCACCATGAGTAATGGCGACCGGTGACACCCGTACGTTTTGCCCGATGACAATCGTACCGGTACGGGAATTAATGATGACTTTAGCCACTTCCTTCGCGGGTGTGACCTGCAGATTTTCAAGGACTGATGCAAACGATACGCGCTGAGCCGGATCACGCGGTGCACGTACACGAATGGAGGTCGCGTCCAATGCGCTGGCTACACCATCACCCAGCAATCCGTTAATCTGTTCTGCCACCCGACGCGCGGTGGTGAAATCAGGGTAGTTGAGGTTCAGTACCATACTGTCACCCTGACTAAAGGCATTCGGTACCGCGCGTTCTACGGTTGCACCATTTGGAATACGGCCGACACTTGGAACGTTCAGGGACAAACGAGAGCCGTCCGCGCCCTGCACACCAAAGCCGGATACGACCAGATTGCCCTGAGCAACGGCATAAACCTGCCCATCGGCACCTTTCAGGGTACTCATCAACAATGTCCCGCCACGTAAACTCTTGGCATTACCCAGGGCCGATACCGTAACGTCGATGGTCTGTCCCGGTTTTGAGAACGCGGGCAGATCGGTATGAATGGCAACAGCCGCAATATTCTTAGACTTAGGGTCGGTACCTGGCGGCAACACCAAGCCGAAGTTATTCAACATGTTACGAAATGTCTGCGAGGTAAAACTGGTTTTATCACCGGTGCCATCCAGACCTACAACCAAGCCGTACCCCACCAATTGGTTAGAGCGCACACCGGCAATACTCACCATGTCCTTCAGACGATCAGCCAACGCCAGCGGAGAGATCACGCTGAGTAGCAACAGAACCGAGAATAGACGTTTCATCACGAATCCCCTTAAAAAGGCCATAACGGGCTGATAAAGAAGCGTGCTAACCAACCGGTCACATTGGAATCGCTCACCGCACCGTTACCCGCATACTCAATGCGCGCATCAGCCAGTTTGGTGGAAACGATAGTATTGTCCTGACCAACATCCTGCGGCCGTACCAATCCGCTTACCCGGATATACTCCTCGCCCTGATTAAGCGTCAGCCACTTTTCGCCGCGCACAAGCAAACTGCCATTAGGCAGTACATCATGAACGGTCACCGTAATATTACCGCTCAGGCTGTTGCTCATATCTGATTTACCTTCGCCTTCGAACTCGGTTTTGGATTCCGCCAACGACGCACTAAGCGGCTGACCAAAGGCGCTCACACCGCTGCCAAATAAAGTCGGCTGGGGTAAATTAAATTCGTTGGACTTATCCACCGATGTTTTTGCGCTTTTTGAAGACTGAGTACTTTCAGTCAACACAACGGTGATGATATCGCCAATGCGCGTGGCACGACCATCACCGTAAATATCACGACTGGTCGACGCGCTGTAGATTGAACCCGTCACCGGGCGCACAGACTGCAGATGCTGAGGAGCCACCGGCGCGTAATACGGGTTGTCCGGCTTTGCGACTTTCTGCACACAGCCTGTCAGTGACAACAAAGCAATGAGCCCGATAATCCGTTTCACCTGAGTCTTCATCATATTCACCTGCGCGGATTAATTATCAGAGCTGCTGGCTCACGAAGGAGAGCATTTCATCGGCTGTTGAGATCACTTTCGAGTTCATCTCATACGCACGCTGCGTTGTGATCATGGTGACCAGCTCCTCTACCGCATTGACGTTAGAGGTCTCCAGCGCACCCTGACGCAAAATACCTGAGCCCGCATCACCGGGATTATTCAGCGCAGGCGCTCCACTGGCTGCGGTTTCCAAAAACAGGTTTTGCCCCATCGCCTGCAAACCGGCCGGGTTAACAAAGTCTGCCAACTCAATCTGACCGACCTGAGTTGCCGCCGCGCTACCGGCGGTAGCAACGGTCACGATACCATCCACACCCACGGTGAAATTGGTCACTTCAGCCGGTAAGGTTATAGCCGGTTCCAGCAGATAGCCTTCCGCGGTCACAAGCTCGTTATCTGCATTCAGATGAAACTGACCATTTCGGGTATAACCAACTTCACCCGAGGGCAGTGTTACCTGGAAGAAACCACGACCGTTAATGGCCACATCAAAGGTCTGATCGGTAATTTCCAGATCACCGGTACTAAATAGTTTCTGTGTGCCAACAACCTTGACACCACTACCGACCTGCAAACCTGACGGCAACTGGGAGTCTTCAGCGGACTGAGCGCCCGGCTGACGACGAATTTGATACAACAGGTCTTCAAATACCGCCCGATCCTTTTTAAAACCAACGGTAGAAACGTTTGCCAGGTTGTTGGAGATCACCTTGAGCGACGTATCTTGTGCACTCAAACCTGTTTTTGCTACGAATAGAGCACCATGCATTTTTTATTCTCCGGTATCCGTTTCTACATCAGCTCAACTGCAGGATCTTAGTCGCTGCGGTTGAGTTGTCTTCGGCAGTTTTCATCATCTTGATATGCATCTCAAACTGCCGAGACAGCGAGATCATACTGGTCAGTTCACTGACCCCGTTCACGTTACTGGATTCGAGATAACCCGAACGAATCTGGACATCCAGCGCTGGCAATAAAGGTTGCTGATTATCCGTCCGCATCAGCCCATCCAAGCCCTTAAACAGCGTGCCCTCTTCCGGCTTAACCATCTTGATGCTGTCGACCAGAATCAGCTCATTTGCGGCAGCACCCTGCTCACGAACGGTAATACTGCCGTCGTTTGATATTTCTATCTGCTCAATCGGCGGCAATGTAATGGGTTCCCCCCCATTGCCGATAACCGGCAATCCACTGCCGGTCACTATCCGCCCCAGGGCATCAATCTGCAGCTCACCGGCACGGGTATATCCTTCAGTACCATCAGGTGCCTGAACCGCAATCCAGCCTTCGCCCTGAATCGCGACATCCAGTTGACGACCCGTTTCCATCAGGGTGCCAGAATCGGTATTGGTTGCCGGACGCTCGCTCATGGCATAGACGCGGGACGGGTGCCCCTCGCCGAAGACCTGCATGGCACGGGCCTGTGCCAGATCAGACTTAAAACCAGTGGTTGTTGCGTTGGCTAAGTTGTTGGCATGCGCTTGCTGCGAGAGCATATTCTCCCGCGCACCACTCATACCCAAATAAAGCACTTTATCCATTACCCATTCCCATATCGTCAGGATTGCCGCTTTATAGGTAATAGCAATGTATGTGCCAAAAACGAAAAAAGGGCCCCAAAGGGCCCTTTCAGTGTGAAGTATTGTGTCCGGCATTTAGATCTGAAGAATCGCCTGTGTAACGGTATTCAAGGTCTCCAGTGTCTTGGAGTTCGCCTGGAAGTTACGCTGCGCTTCGATCAAGCCCACCAGCTCTTCGGAAATATCAACATTGGATTGCTCCAGCGCCGCCGACTGAATGGTGCCGTTCAGACCGGTGCCCGGCGGGTTGAGAATCGCCTGCCCGGAAGTCAATGTTGCCAGCCATTCAGTGGAACCTGATGGTTGCAGGCCTGACTGGTTTTCAAAGGTCGCCAATGCCACCAAACCCAGGTTCTGACGCTGACCGTTACTGAAGCTGGCCACCATTTCACCCGACTCCTGAAAGGTCACACCGATCAGATCACCCTTGGTATAACCGTCCTGAGTGGCGGCCTTTACGATGGAGTCCGAGGAGAACTGACTGGACCCGGCAATATCAAGCTGCAAGCCCACAAGGTTGTCCGTATCGGAATCCAGCAACGTATCATTTGGGTTCGCAGGGTCTGCGCCGAGGATGGTAATTTTCGGTACCGCACCACCTGGGATAATTGCTTCACCATTGATCTCAGACAGCACGCCCGTTGTGGTATCAAACTTGATCACCACCGGACCGACTTCGGTATCTTCGTTGGCAAAACCCGACTCACCCGGATCAACACGCTTACCGACATTCAACTGCTCTGAGTCATTCAGATAGGCATACATACGATACACACTCATGAAAGTGTTATCGCCGTTTTGCGACACTGGATCAGGCGTGTTGGCAGAGCCACTGAGTACAGAGTTCGCATCGGTTATCGCAATGGCATCCTGATCACCCGCTTCAGCCTTCCAGGTGATATACACCGTATCGGTACTGGAATTGTACTGCACTGCCTGAATATCAGGGTTCTGCTCAATAATACGCTGCTGTGCACTCGTGATCGCTTCACCGACATCATCCGCATCCATCGCCGTATCCAGAGGAACAGTAACGCCCCCGATGACCAGATTGGTATCCGCAAGCAGCTTACCATCCGCACCAAACTTGGCTGCGGCGCCGCCTGAATCATCATCGATAACAAACGATTGTACTTCATTGGCAGTACGGGTTTCGGGCTCACCATCCTGCAGGTTAGCGATATCCAGCGCAGTCGCAGTTTCCGTGACAACCAGATCACCAGTTACACTGGATTCAGCCTTGAATTCCATCGCCAGCGTTGTACCTGTGTAGGTAATCGTGGAGACATCAATACGTGGATCCTGCGCTTCCAGATCCGTCTGAGAGCTGGAATCCGGCGTAAATACACCGTCAGCATCTGGATCTTCCCACGTCATGGTAATGCCTGAGATTACAACATCCCCGATCGCGGCTGATGCGGTCTGGGTGGTCGTAAATTCGTACACTTCCCGCACTGGACGCTGCTCAGCAAAGTTGTACTTGATCGTCTGCGCATTACCCAAACTATCAAATGTCTGCACTGTCGTGGTGTAACTAAACGAGTTAGCGTTGTTCTTGTCATATACTGCGGCCAAATTCGACGAATCCAGCTCAGAATTGATGTTAAATGACAGGGAGATATTTTCAGTGGCGTGTGGAGGACTTTCCTTCTGATCTACCGCGAGGTTCTGCAAGGGCAGCTGATTGCCCTGCGAATCCAAGCCATAACCCTGCAGGAGCTTGCCGGTTTTCGAGACGATGTTGCCGTCCTTATTCAGCTCAAATGAACCGGCACGCGTATAACTTGTCGTGCCCTGCCCATCATCCAACTGGAAGAAACCGGAACCATTAATCGCCAGATCAAGGTTATTGTTGGTAAATTCGATGGTGCCTGCCTGAAAATCCTGCGCAATATCAGTAATGGTAACACCAGCACCCGCAACGTTTGCCGAACCTGCTCCGACCACCGCCGTCGCATAGATATCACCAAATTCGACGCGTGAAGCCTTAAAACCAACCGTACTGGCGTTGGCGATATTGTTACCGGTTACATCCAACTCCGTCTGGGCCGCTTTCAGACCCGTAACTGACGTATTAAAACCTGCCATCGTTATCTCCTAGCCTTGACCCAGCTGTCGAACATCATTGATACCTACAGAACCTGCATCCGTATTAATTGCCATACCGATACCATTCTGACCCAGCGTCACACTATTCACGGGATAGCCAATAAAGCTCTCTACCGCGGTAAAGTTTTCGCCATCTTCTACTTCTGCAACAACCCGGTATTCACCCGCTGCTGCACCGTCTTTCTGCCATTCAAAGCCATGATCCCCGGATGCTTTTGCCCCCAGGAACATGCGATCAACTAACGTACCAGCCTGATCATAAACAGAGACCCGAACCTGAGACGCACTGCTTGGCAGCGCAACTACGCCCTTAACACTACCGTCTTCAGGCAACATGGCCTTATCGGTCTTGATAAATGCAGTTTGCCCCACCATTGATGAAGCCTGCAGAGCAGTCTGACTGGTCATCAGTGAATTACTCAGCTGCTCCATCGTCGTATTCAGATTAGCGATACTCTCAACCGAACTCATACTTGAGATCTGCTGCATGAAATCAGTTGTTTCCGCCGGACTGGTGGGGCTCTGATTCTTCAGCTGAGCGATCATCAGCTGCATAAACATTTCACTGGTTTCCTGGGATTGCGAGGTCCCGGATGCCGTTGAATTCTGCTTATTTTGCGTATTGATCTGCTCATATACGCTGGTGTTTTGGTTTACGCCATTAATATCAGCCATGGCTTATACCCTCAGGTTTCAAATTCTATTACTGACCCAGAGACAAGGTACGCTGTACCATCTGCTTGGCAGTGTTCATTATTTCAGCATTTATCTGGAAAGAACGTGACGCCGAGATCATATCGGCCATCTCTTCCACGACATTGACGTTGGGGTAATACACATACCCTTCTTCATCAGCCATCGGGTGATTCGGGTTGTATTCCTGACGCAATGGCATATCACTTTCGACAATACCCAGCACTTCTACGCCTTGCGCCTGAGTCACATCACTCTGTGCAAACGGAGCGTCCAGGTCAGCGGCCTTCAGCGAAAATACAGGCTTACGCGCCCGATAGGTTTCGTCTACGCTGGAACTGACACTCTCAGCATTCGCCAAGTTACTTGCGGTGGTGTTCAGACGTACCGTCTGAGCATTCATTGCCGAACCCGCGATACCAAATACATTACTCAGAGACATGCTTATTCACCCTTAATGGCTGTCATCAAGCCTTTAAATTTTTTATCCACAAACGTAAAGGAAGACTGAAAGGCCAAGGCATTTTCAGTGTAGCTGGCCATTTCCTCTTGCACTTCCACAGTATTTCCATCCACCGATGCCTGAGACGGGATCCGATACATCAAATCCGCCGCCATATCAGGATTCAGGAATCCAGAGGCATGACCACCATCAGTTTTCGCAACCTGCAATGTGGGTTCGCTCGAAACACCGGACAGAACACTTTTAAAATCAATGTCCCGTGCCTGATAGTTCGGTGTATCTGCATTGGCAATATTATTTGCGATCACTTCAGCACGACGACTACGCAACAACATCGCGTCATCATGAATACCAAGTGCTTTATCGAAAGAAATTGCCATAACCCTGCCTCTGGAATGAATCTAAGACAGAAAAAGCAAAAACAATGCCAATTAAGGAAAAGCCCCTGATTACGGGATATTAAGAATTATTAATGCGGAAAAACGAGAGGAATGCGGCAACAACCTACCGCCCCCTTGCCGCCAAGCGGCAAGAGACTCTATCAGATTGCCTGATAGATAATGCCGGGACGGCAATGGATCATTTTATAACAGTCGTTCAGACCTGACAGGGATTCCGACGCACCCAACAGCAGATAACCGCCAGGCTTTAGAGACTTATGAATTTTTCTGAGAATCTCTATCTTTCGCTCTGTCGAAAAGTAGATCAAAACGTTGCGGCAAAACACAACATCAAACTGCCCCAGGCTCGTATATGGCCCCAGCAGGTTCAAACTGTTAAACCGAACCCTAGATTTAATATCAGGATTAACAGCCCAGCAACCATCACCACGATCAGAGAAGAAGCGATGCAAACGTTCTTTTGATAAACCCCGACCAATTGCCAGCATTTCATACACCCCCCCCTTAGCACGGGAGAGCACGTTACTGGAAATATCGGTCGCGACAATCTCAGCCCCACCGCGCAACATTCCTGGATGAAGTTGCTTAAACTCATCCAGAATCATGCTCACCGAGTAAGGCTCTTGCCCTGTGGAACAAGCAGCAGACCAGATTCGCAAACGACCCGCTGAATTATCAGCAACCCGCTCAGGCAAAATCTTGTCTCGCAGTATCTCGAACGGATGCGCATCACGAAACCACAAGGTTTCGTTGGTGGTCATCGCGTCAATAACCCCCTCTTTCAATGCCATTCCAGCTGGAGAGGAGAGCCGATCAACCAGCTGAGTCAACGTCTCACAACCTTGATCCTGCATGATTTTGCCTAACCTGCTCTGCACCAGATACTGCTTATGACCCGCCAGCAATATCCCACAGCTGTCTTCCAGAAAACGACTGAAGCGCTCAAACTCCTGATCACTAATCTGGAAATTCCGACGGCTCAGAGGCGCAAGAAGATTATCCTTTTCCACAGGCTCAGCTACCACCTTCAACTTGTCTGATACGTCTCACAACCACTTCTGCAAGTTCGTTTGGATCAAACTTCGCAAGGAAACCGTTCGCTCCCACTTTTTTAACCATGGAAACGTTAAAGCCACCAGACAATGAGGTATGCAATACAACATGCAGCTCCCGCGTACGCTCATCTTCCCGAATCATTGAGGTCAGCGTATACCCGTCCATCTCCGGCATTTCGATATCTGAAATCACCATCAAGAAGACTTCATTCGGGTCCATCCCCTTATTCAGCAAACCTTCCAGCAAGCCCCAGGCAATGCGCCCGTTATTGGCAGAAGTCACCTTCAGACCCAGCCCTTCCAGACTGCGTCGCATCTGATTGCGCGCCACTGAGGAGTCGTCGACGATCAGCACCTGATGCTCTTCGGCTTGCTTACGCACGCTTGCATCCGCGACTTCATGGCTGACTTCAGTGGAGGTTGGATACAGATCCGCAAGAATCTGCTCTACATCGATAATCTCGATGAGTTTACCTTCATACTCTAAAATAGCCGTCAGATAGTTTTCCACGCCAATTTCAGCCGGAGGCGCGTTAATCTGATCCCACTGTGTATTCAAAATACGATCAACACGGCGCACCAAAAACGCGAGAATCCGACGGTTGTATTCAACAACAATCAGGAAACATCTT
>JAGSHA010000262.1 GCA_023954795.1 Oceanospirillaceae bacterium
CGATCGATATCTTTCAATGTGAAATCGATCTCTGCTTCCTGAGCAATCGCCAGCAAGTGCAGGATGGTGTTGGTGGAACCGCCCATGGCGATATCCAGCGTAATCGCGTTTTCGAAGGCCTTAAAACCAACAGAGCGTGGTAATACGCCTTCATCTTCCTGTTCGTAGTATTTCTTCGCCATCTCAACGATGGTACGACCGGCACGCAGGAACAGCTGTTCGCGGTCCGCGTGAGTGGCAACAACAGTACCGTTACCCGGCAGCGCCAGACCCAGCGCTTCCGCCAGACAGTTCATGGAGTTCGCGGTAAACATACCAGAGCAGGAACCGCAGGTTGGGCACGCAGAACGTTCAACTTCGTCAACCAGTTCGTCAGAGGCGTTTGGATCAACGGCCAGCACCATCGCATCGACCAGATCCAGCTTGTGCTCGGACAGCTTGGTTTTGCCGGCTTCCATCGGGCCGCCAGAGACGAAAATAACCGGGATATTCAGGCGCATCGCCGCCATCAGCATCCCCGGTGTGATTTTGTCACAATTGGAGATGCAGACCAGAGCGTCAGCACAGTGGGCGTTAACCATGTACTCAACGGAGTCGGCGATAATGTCACGGGAAGGCAGGGAGTAGAGCATTCCGTCGTGACCCATTGCGATGCCGTCATCGACAGCAATGGTATTGAATTCTTTAGCGACACCACCCGCTTTCTCAATTTCACGTGCGACCAGCTGGCCCATGTCCTTCAGATGGACGTGACCTGGTACGAACTGGGTGAAAGAGTTGGCAACGGCGATGATCGGTTTATGAAAGTCATCGTCCTTCATACCGGTAGCACGCCACAGAGCACGGGCGCCCGCCATGTTGCGACCTGCGGTGGAGGTCTTGGAGCGATATTGAGGCATGAAAAGATCCTTCAGGCTTAATTCTTGGATGTCATTGGATCGGCCAGTATATCAGAACTGATGAATATCTGACCTCTTCAGAGTGTCCTACACTGTAAGACTGTATCTCATATGACTTAATTTCATGGAATGGAGGTAGGTTATGCTGATTGGCATCCCCAAAGAGATCAAAGTGCATGAATATCGGGTGGGGTTAACCCCCGCGGGTGTGCACGAACTGATCAATCAAGGGCATCAGGTTCTGGTTGAACGGTTTGCGGGCATGGGCGTTGGTTATGTAGACGACGACTACGCCAAAGTGGGGGCTTCAGTGGTGGGAACCGCTGAGGAGGTGTACCTCAATTCCGAAATGATCATCAAAGTGAAGGAGCCACAGCCTCGCGAGTGCAACATGCTCTCCGAAGGACAGCTGCTTTTCGCCTATCTGCATCTGGCGGCCGATCAGCAACAAACCGAAGCGCTGATGAGGTCTGGCTGCACAGCTCTGGCATTTGAAACTGTCACATCCCCCAGTGGTGGCCTGCCGCTACTGGCGCCGATGAGTGAAGTAGCAGGGCGTATGTCGATTCAGGCAGGGGCACACTGTTTGGAAAAAGCGCAGGGCGGTAGAGGTATCCTGCTAGGAGGGGTGCCCGGCGTATTGCCTGCCAAAGTGGTGGTGCTTGGCGGCGGGGTGGTCGGTGAGAATGCAGCCCGCATGGCGTTGGGGCTGGGAGCTCAGGTCACGATTATTGATCGCTCGATCCCCCGCCTGAAACAGCTGGATGCGCAGTTCGGTGGTTGCTTACAAACGCTCTACTCCACTCAAGACAATATTGAAAATGCAGTATTAGCAGCAGATTTGATCGTAGGTGCGGTGCTGATACCGGGAGCGGCGGCCCCCAAACTGGTGACCCGCGACATGGTGTCGGCGATGAAGCCAGGCACTGTGATGGTGGATGTTGCAATTGATCAGGGCGGTTGTTTTGAAACCAGCCGGCCAACGACACATCAAGAGCCTATCTACGAAGTGGATCATGTGGTGCATTACTGTGTGGCCAATATGCCCGGTGCCGTAGCCCGTACGTCCGCACTGGCACTGGAAAATGCAACACTGCCCTACGTTCTTGCTTTGGCGACGAAAGGTTGGCGACAGGCTTTGTGGGACGATCCGTACTTGGCCAATGGGCTGAATATCCATAATGGTCAGATCACCTGTCCCGGTGTGGCGGATGCGTTTAATCTGTCCCTCATACCAATGGAGCAGGTGCTCGAGAATAATCGGACTTGATTGCTGGCGATTGATCGGGGAGGCTATGGCTACCTTGTACAGGGAGACCAAGATGTCCTCAATTGATAAGAAAAAACTTCGCTCCGATATCTGGATGCAACGTCTGATGAAAACCGGGATTCCGGTGGCGATTGTCAGTGTTTTGAGCCTGTGGTTAGGCTGGTGGCTGCAAGAGCCTGCATTGGGTCAGGTATTTATTGTGACGGCTGGGATTGCTCTGGTCATTGGCCTGATCTACAACGTACGTTTTGTCATCCTATCTGTGCGCCAGCTCAAAGATAAAGAAAACGACAGCAAATGAGTGCAGAGGTGCTGATCGATCGCTACGGAGCACTGGCTGAACTGGATGCCGAAGGGCGTGAGCTGCTCTTGCAGGCACGTCGTGTTGAGTTGCCAGCAGATACGGTGATCTTTCGTCACGGCGACAGCTGTGATCATTTTGTGATGCTGGTGTCGGGGCGTATTAAGGTGATGACGCGTTCGACAGCCGGACGGGAGTTACTGCTCTATCGTATTGATCAGCTCGGCACCTGTGTTCTGACCACCTCATGTTTACTCGGGCATCAGAATTATCCCGCGGAAGGCATCGCCGAGACGGATGTGGTCGCTTATTTGCTGCCGCGATCAGCCTTTCAACAGGCAGTGGATAATTCCCCAGCACTGCGCACCTTTATTTTTGACTCTTACGCTGAACGGCTGGCCGGATTGATTCATCTGGTGCAGGCGGTTTCCTTTGAAAATATCGAACAGCGTTTATCTGCACATCTGTTGCAGCGAGCGGATGAGGAGGGTGTCGTGCGCGAGTCTCATCAGTTGATTGCGGATGAACTGGGTACCGCCCGGGAAGTGATCAGTCGCAAACTTCAGGTGCTGGCTAAGAAAAACGTGCTGGTGTTGGAGCGAGGGCGGGTGACGCTGATCGATCCTGATGCACTGCAGCACTCTCAATGTGACTAAAGTCACAGATAGAGCACTCTTTGGACGAGATACTGAATGCAACTTCATATTTATCTGTCCGGGAGAGCGTTATGGAAAAGAATATAGGTAGTTTGGATAAAGCGATTCGTGTGCTGGTGGGCCTCGTTCTATTGGCGCTGGTATTTGTTGGTCCGCAGTCCGTTTGGGGCTGGGTTGGGTTGCCGGTCATCCTGATCGCTTTGTTTGGTTGGTGCCCGCTGTACAAAGTATTGGGTGTGAGTACCTGTAAGCGCTGCAATAACTGACCCAAACGGACTATTTCCTTTCTTACTATGAAACGCCGCTTCTTTAAGCGGCGTTTTTTTTCAGTTCAGTAAAGATTCATCCATTGACCCCTACCCTGTAGTCATTCTTACAACGAACCTGCTAAGCAGATAGGAGTGACGTGATGAAAAAGCTGATACTGACCGCCCTGCTCAGCGTGGGTGTGATAGCAACCCAGGCGGAGGCACGCAGCTGGGATAAGGGACATCCAAAACATAAGGACTATGCCCGCGTTGTGCATGTAGAACCCATTTACCATCGGATTGAACGCAGTATTCCCCGCGAAACTTGCTGGAATGAGCGTGTACAGGTGCAGCAGCCACACCGTTATCGCAACGATTCTTATACGGACGAAATACTGGGTGGCATCATCGGTGGTGCTATTGGTAACGCGGTGGGGCATAACAAATCGAATAAAAAGGTTCAGGCCGCCATTGGTGCTGCGTTGGGCGCATCAATCGCGCACGATATGAATCGCCCCCGTCACCGTGACTACGGTGTAAGCTACCGGGATGAGCAGCGTTGTGCGGTCGAACATGATGTGGAGTATCATGAAGAGGTTTCTGGATATAACGTCACGTACCGTTATCACGGACGGGAATATCAAACCCGGACACGGCGGCATCCGGGTAAACGCATCAGAGTGCAGGTTGATGTTCGGCCGGTACACTGAGGTTAATGTTTAAGGGGTTGGGAATGTACAAAGGGATTGGCACAACGACGGCAAAAGCAGGCGGTGTATTAGGTTTATCGCTGATGCTGATGTTCAGTCCGGCTATATCTGCCGCGCCGGTAACCAGCCCAGCGGCCAGTATGTTACTGGCCCAAAATTCGATCAGCCTGCAGCAGGCGGTCGCCCGTGTTAAGGAAAAATATGGCGGGCGGGTTTTGAAAGCCGAACCCGTTACAGTTAAAGGTCGGGCCGGGTATCGCATCCGGGTTATGAGTAACGGGCGTATTCGTGAATTTCTTGTGGATGCGTCCAATGGAACGTTGATGCGACCCTGATCAGCCCGAAAGAGGAAGATGCAATGAAACTGCTTGTTGTTGAAGATGAACCGGATCTGCGTCGTCAGTTGGTCAAAGCGATGGAAGGTCGTGGTTACACCGTCGAAGATTGTGAAGATGGTGAAGAGGCGCTCTATCTGGGGCGCGAATATCCGTACGATCTGGCGATTGTCGATCTGGGCTTGCCTAAGCTGTCGGGCGTTGATGTGATTAAACGCTGGCGTGCTGAAGAAAAGCGTTTCCCCATCATTATTCTGACCGCCCGTGGTGACTGGCAGGATAAGGTGGAAGGACTGGAAGCGGGGGCAGATGACTATCTGGTTAAGCCGTTTCATATGGAAGAGCTGGCCGCGCGATTGAATGCTCTGCTGCGTCGTACCGCGGGTCACGCCAAGCCTGAGTTTGAGTTTGGGCCACTGCGTATCGATACCACCGGCCGTGTGGTGTACCGTAACGACGAGCCGGTATCACTCACCAGCTACGAATATAAAACGTTTGAATATTTAGTCCTGCACGCGGGTAAAACCGTGTCCAAAACTGAATTGACCGAACACCTGTACCATCAGGACTATGACCGAGACAGCAATGTACTGGAGGTGTTTATCCGCCGCCTGCGACAGAAGCTGGACCCGGATCAGGATATACAGCCGATCACGACC
>JAGSHA010000281.1 GCA_023954795.1 Oceanospirillaceae bacterium
CAGGGCCATGGGCAAACCGGAGAAATCGGCTTCGCACATGGTGCTTGTCAGCAGATCTTGGAACATCGTGCGGTTGGGCAGGGAGGTCAGGGCATCCAAGTTGGCCTGCTGCCAGATCAGCTTCTCAGACTCCTTCTGCGCAGACAGATCCGAGAACAGGGCGACCCGGCGATGAGGCAGACCGTCATTGTTATAGACGGTATTGATAGTGAGCCATTCAGGGTAGAGCTCGCCACTTTTCTTTTTGTTCCAGATCTCTCCCTGCCAGGCGCCGGTTTCTGATAATGAGTGCCACATCTTTTGGTAAAAAGAGCGGTCTTGCAGGTCGGAACTCAGGATGCTGGTTTTCTGGCCTTTAACTTCGGAAAACTCGTAACCGGTTACAGCGGTAAAGGCTGGGTTCACCGCTAAAATCAGGCCGTTAGCATCAGTTACGGTCATCGCTTCGCTGCTATTGCCGAAGATCAGTGACGCCAGTTGCTGATCTTCCGACAGACGGTTTTGCTCAATCACCAAGGCCATCAATGTGGCGATACGGCCAACCAACCTGCGCTCAATACCGGCGGGTGTACCGGCATATTTTTTGTAGATAGAAAACGCACCTAACTGTTTGCCGCTTTTGCCGATAATGGGTGTTGAATAACCCGCGCGAATGCGGAACTGCTTGGCTATTTTGAGATGTGGGGACCAATCATGTTCGCAGGTTACATCGGCAACGGTAAGGCGTTGGCTGGCACAACCGGCCAAACCCTGCTGGGCGATGATCCTCAGTGACGGGTCACACGCATGTTTTTTAAGTGCAGGTGCGCTGATATGTTCGATCGTTGAGTCGCAATCGTTAAAGACGACAGCACAGCAGCGAAAATCCGGGTTGTCCCGCTCGATCAGTTGTAGTGCAAAATCGAGGACTTCGGACAGTGTCGCCCCCTGATAGAGTTTTTGTAAGACTTCGCTGCGGGTGATCGCCGCGTTCTCCAGCTGCTGCTTTTCCTGAATGGAGAGGGCCAGTACCGTACCGATGGCAGACAGTGCCATGAGGAACATCCAGAAGTTTGCCAGGCCATGAATGGGCTGAAGGTCTCCAGAGAGCACTGTGCCTTCTACCAGATATGCAATGCCAAGAAAGGTGCACACGGCAATGACAAACAGGGCGCCATGCATTTGAAAACGCACACCGCCCCAAGCAACAAAGGCAAACATCAGATAGGACTCAAGCCAGCCACTGGCACCGTCGGAAAAGATGGCAAAAGCGGCCAAAATGGTCATCGCGACAAAAAATAGCACTTCACTCAGTAATGCATGGGAGTACGCCATTTTGGGAGGTGCTTTCCAGACCAATACAGAGACGGTGATCACCAGCACACCGATAAGGTCTCCCTGCCACCAGTGTATAAAGTCATACAGCAGGTTCGGGGTGGTTTCAGGCGAGAAAAGCCATCGGGTCAGCGTGCCCAGCGTGCCTGATGTGGCGGCACAGACGACACCGGCGATGGCAATGTGGAAATAATCTCTAAAGGTCTGCATACGCAGTTTGGTGTGGTAACCATGGATCAGATAGCCAGCAGCGGCCAGTGCCCCCAGCGTATTGCCGATACCCACCCCTAGTAACATTCCCGGTGTGTTGTCTGACCATAGTCCAGCCAGAACGGTACCCATAAAAATACCGGGCCAGTATTTTATGCCACCGATCAGCAACACAGCCACGGCTAATCCCGTGGACACCCACATATTGAGGAGCTGATAATCCACTGACAGAAAGCTTAGGGTGGCGATACCTGTGATGGCGTATATCAACGCAAAGGCCGCCACTTTAAACAGGGTGCTTTTATGGCGGAGAGAGCGCTTAACAAAGACAACCAACGCGTATGCCACTCGGCTGATGGTTGATAAAAGGTACTGGTAATTTGGATGCATGGACGAAATGAAAACTGTAAGTATTTGTATATCGGATAACAGGAGCAGGAAGGATAGATTGAAATCTCGATCTGTCAGGCACTAAAAGGGTGGGATGCGAGGCAACTTGATCTGTATCAAGAATGTTTGATCAAAAACGAGTTATGAGGATGAATTTTGAATCCAAGTGCAGTTTATAACGATGTAACGGGGTGTTATCAGTGTTGATTAGGGACGCTGATGAGCTTGGACTCATACACCGGAATGAGTTCTTGGACCGATGTATGAGCAACTGCATGAGGTTAGTAAGCCAGATTTTATTGGGCTTGGTGATTAGCGCTTGAGTGAGAGGGTTGGCTGTCGGCTGCTGTTAGGCGATCGATCATTTTCTTAATCGCAACCATCTGCGGGGCCTCTTTTTTATAGTAGGTGTATGGAGGCGTATCGCCGCTGCTGTATCCCCAGAAATCCCAGCAACCTTTTGGATTATACGGAAGCGGTTCGGATTTACGGATTTGTGGATAAAGCACAATGATCTGATTATCGTCCGCCACTTCGTTGTAGCCCGTGCCCGTAACGTAGCCGGTACCCAACGTACCAATGCCCTGTTGACACCCGTGCAATGCCACATGCACACGACAGGACTCTTCTTTACAGACTTTCGGAATGTAGACGTAAGCCGCGTCATCCATGCTGGTCATATCGGATTCGAAGAATTCACGCTGATTGAAGCGCAGCAGTTCGCCGGTAAGACGGCCGACAGGTGGTTTCAGGTCACCGTAGATATGGTCGAGCAGGCGTGTCGCTTGTTCCAGCTCGCAGTTGTTGATGAATGGCGGTTGGGTTTCGTCGCACACCGTATCAGCCGGGTTGTTGGTAATAAATGCATGTCCGGCATCAACAGAGGTGTTGTAGCGGATTTGAGAGGCGTCTACTCCCAGCTTTAGGTAAAAATCTTCTGTGCTATCAACCACCTGAGTGACAACGGTTTCATCGGACTGTCCTGAGAAGATATAGATTTTATCGTCCAGAATATTCGCGACATCATCGATCGTGCCTTCCTGTGCATTGTCTGTCGCCAGCTCGGATAAGAAAGAGCTGTCCGGAAATAGTGAATCCGGGCAGAACCAGGTGTATTTGCACGGATTCATGCAGGTCGACACTGCAGTGAGTAGTGGGGTAACCAGTGGATTATTGCCCGCACAGTTCCACGGGCCTCCGGCCACCACACCGGCCCCGACCAAGTCTTCGGAATAGGCGATGTGAAACTGCGCGGCCATAAATGCACCCGAGGAAAGACCGGAGATCGACGTTTGCGCCTGCTGGGCATTTAAGGCCGGAAGAGATGCGATAGGAGAATCCGATTGGTCTTCTGATTGTGCGAATGCGGTCGTGGTAAACGCGAGCGAGACGACTGCAATAAGTGCTCTTAGCTCCATGATTTCAATGCCTCCTGGCAAGTTGAGTGTAACTGCAGTGCTGGGTCTGAAATATTATGCTGCATTAGCGTAATGGATGACTGTGACAGAATAATGGGGATTTGGCGATGAGCAAAGTGTCATTTCGGAGATGAGCGGCCACGGATTTAGCAGCCTTCGTCAACATAGCGTTGCGGAGGTCAGAGACAATTAAATCGATTCAACGCCAGCCGGATCGTTTTATCTGTCTCACTCTGCAGTATCTGCGGTCAGGTTAGCGAGCTGCCCCGGCCCCTCTTTCTTTTTGTCCCGGATCAGCTGCTCAATCTCTTTCATCAACATAGACTGATGCTCGTGCGGGTGGCAGGTGGCGACAGCGACGGTTGCACTCAGGTGTATATTCTCGCTGAAGCGATGACAGTTGATGGTGGTATGCAGTACTTCAGCGATTTTCTGAGTGTCTTCGGCGGATGATTGGGGGCATAAAACCAGAAAACTATCGCCGCCCCAGCGACCAAAATACGTATTGTCGGGCAGTCGCTCTTCAGCCAGTCGACTCACTTCTACCAGCAGAAGGTCGCCAACGGGGTGGCTATGCTCGATGTTGACCTGACTGAAGTTATCCAGATCGAACAGGATGATATGCAAGGGCTGGCCCTGACTGGCACAGTGATCGATATCCTTTTCCAGTTCTGAATCCATGTTGATCCGGTGATAAACGCCCGTCAGGTAATCTCTTTTTCCGAGTTGTTCTAATCGTCGGTTCCGATCACTCAGGCGCGCATTGACCTTGGCCAGTTGGGCATTGAATTTGCGGCTGCTATAGTTGCGATAGGAGAGGAATGCGGCAATGACGGACAGTAAGGCGACCAATACCAGTAAGAGGGTGTAATCGCGTGCCTGTTCGATGTTAACCCGATACCAGCGTGCCAGAATCTGATCGTGTAAATCGCTGGGTAAGGCCTGTACGGCTTTTCGAAACGCGCTGGCCAGCAGCGGGTCGTCATTGCGCACACCGACACTTAAATCGATGTTCACGTTGGTATGCCCGCTGATTTTCAGGGTCCCCAAACCATGGCGTTCGATCTGATAAAGCGCGATTGGTAAGGTCGCCATTGTGGCCATGGCTTCACCTTTGGCAACCGTGCGCAGCGACTCTAGCAGTGAGTCCGCATATTGAACGTTAAGCTGTGGAAAGTTATCGCGAACATGTTCGGCAAAGATATAACCCGCCGGGATAACCAGTTTATGGCCTTCCAGACTTTTTAAACCGTCGAGGTAGCGGGTTTTTTGGTCTGAGATCAGCACCACGGGCATGGATACGTAAGCTTCC
>JAGSHA010000234.1 GCA_023954795.1 Oceanospirillaceae bacterium
GGAATGCAGACGGTTCCAATGCTCTCGGATGTCAGGGCTTAGATTCTGTGCATCTACACGGGCTTGAATAATTAACCCCGCCCCATAACCACCAACTTTTAGTAAAAGCAATTTGGAGAACCTGTTATGACAACCCGTAAACTGCACCGTCACGTACTCTCGGGCCATGCCCATCGCGCACAACTGTTCCTTTCTCTGCTGGGTTTGGATGCGGAAATGGTTGATGTCGATCTGATGAATGGCGCCCACAAGCAGCCTGACTTTCTGGAGATGAATATCTTTGGTCAGATACCGGTGCTGGAAGACGGCGATACGGTGATCTCTGATGCCAACGGGATTCTGGTGTATCTGGCGCAGAAATACGACGAGAGCGGACACTGGTATCCAACGGATCCAGAAACCGCAGCCGCCGTTCAGCGTTTTCTATCGGTTGCCGCCGGACAAGTGGCCAGTGGTCCGGCATCTGCACGTTTAGTGAATGTATTTGGTGCAACGCTGGATCACGACCGTGCCATCTCGATTGCCCATGCAATCCTGACGATTCTGGACAAACACCTTGAGGGTCGAGACTGGTTGGCAGGTGAGAGAGCAACCATTGCGGACATCGCCAACTACTCCTACATCGCGCATGCACCGGAGGGTGATGTGTCGCTGGAACCTTATGCCAACGTACGCAACTGGTTAGCACGTATTGAAGCCCTGCCCGGGTTTGTTGCCATGCCGGTATCTGCGGCGGGCCTTAATGCCTGACTACTATTTACTCGATGTGTAACTGCATAGAAACCATCATCTATGCTGTTACACTTAGATGAAATTTTATAAGGGTAAACCCTTGGTTTTTCTTGATGTCCCTGCGGTTCTGAGACAGACTAGCTGAATCAGAAAGTACGTGGCTGGAGCTTCCTTATCGGATACGTCATTCCCGTCGCAACAGAAATAAAGCGTTAGAGCGTTAAGGGGCAGCATATGTTTATCAACGGTGAATGGATCAAATCCGACAACACCTTTGCAGTATTTAATCCGGCCAATGGCGAAGAGATTGGACAGGTGACAGACGGCAACCGTGAGGATGCCAGGCGGGCAATTGACGCTGCACAGGCTGCATTGCCCGGTTGGTCTGCACTGACGGTTTATCAGCGATCGGATTATCTGCGTCGCGCCTACGAGCTGATGATCGAGCGTAAAGCAGATCTTGCCGCACTGATGACTAAAGAGCAGGGCAAACCGATTAAAGCCGCAATGGCTGAAGTGCAATACGGTGCAGATTACCTGTTGTGGTTTGCCGAAGAGGTCAAACGTAGTTACGGCGAAACCATCCCGTCTGCTCGCCCCGATCAGCGTTTTCTGGTGCATCATCAGCCGTTGGGTGTGGTCGCGGCCGTGACCCCCTGGAACTACCCTGTGTCGATGATCACTCGTAAAGTCGCGCCTGCTATTGCTGCAGGGTGCACGATTGTGTTGAAACCAGCGGAAGCTACACCGCTGTGTGCGATAGCGATCTTTGAGATTCTGCAGGAAGTCGGTGTGCCTGCCGGTGTGATCAATCTGGTGACCAGCAATACACCGGGACCGATTGGGGAAGAGTTCTGTACCAACCCGGTTGTTAAAAAACTCACTTTCACCGGCTCCACAGCTGTGGGCAAAAAACTGGCGCAGGATGCGGCACCACAACTGAAACGTGTGTCCATGGAATTAGGGGGGCACGCACCGTTTATCGTCTTTGATGATGCCGATCCGATCCATGCCGCGAAAGGCGCAGCCCTGGTGAAATTCCTCAACACCGGACAAGCCTGTATCAGCCCTAACCGTATCTTTGTGCAGCGTTCCATTATCGAGCCGTTTCTGGCTGAGTTCGAAAATCGTATCGCCAAAATGCGCGCGGGTAGCGGCACCGAACAAGGGGTCAATATCGGTCCTCTGGTGAATGAAGCGGCAGTGAACAAAGTGAATAATCAGGTTGTTGATGCGGTTGAGAAAGGCGCCAAACTGCATGCCGGGGGTAAGGTGCTCACCGAAGCAGGATTAGATAAAGGCAACTTCTACGCCCCTACACTGCTGAGTGGCATCACCGAAGATATGCTGATCTACCGTGAAGAGACCTTCGGCCCGGTGGCTGCGGTGATCCCGTTTGATACGCAGGAAGAGGTTCTGGAGAAAGCCAACGATACCAATTACGGCTTAGCCGCGTATGTGTATACCCAGAATCTGTCCCGGGCTATGCGGATGTTTGAAGGGCTGCACTTTGGCATGGTGGGCATTAACGATATCAACCCAACCAGCGCTGCGGCACCGTTTGGCGGAATGAAAGAGAGTGGGCTTGGTCGTGAAGGTGCGCGCGAAGGCCTAATGGAATATTACGAGACTAAGCTGGCTGGTATTTCGATCTAATCAAGCCTGAAGACGAGGTTCTATCTATTCGGCAGGTACTCAATGTGCCTGCCTTCTATGTTATCCGGCCAGTGATCGGCTCACCTTCAGTATCGTATTTTATTGCATGTGATACGTATCGGATATCGGTTTAAACCCTTCCCATCACCATTACCACCCGGCCTATCACGTTCAACTGTTCGAAGCCGTCTGAGCTAAGTGTTTCTTCCCGGCAATCGTGAGAGGAATTATCACAGGTGATCAACCAGTCACCGTTGAGTTGTGCGATCAGGCGACGGAATTTAACCTGATCACCGACCGTAATAGCGTAGATGGCTGTATCTTGGGCGGCTTTGTCTGCACAGTCGATCAACAGGGTATCGCCCCTTCTGATACGCGGTGCCATATCATCATTAACGGCGACCAGGGCTGCGCTGTCATCTTCCGACAAGCCGTATTGTTCTAGCAGTGTTTTTCCCAGAATGATCTGTGTATCGGCCAGATCCATCTTAACCTCTTCTCCTACAGTCATTTGTGCAGCTGAATTCAAGACCGGAATACACACAGTATCTGAGATTTCATCTGAGGTAACTACCCCGGTGACCTGATAAGCATGCTGGGTCTCGGCAATTCCGTAGGAGGAGTTGTTGCGGGAGGGGGAAGAGGGTTCTTTTCCAAACAGAATCCATTCCGGTGAGACGTTAAGTGATGCTGCTAGCGACTCGACGCGGCTACGCCTGGGTGTGGTTTTATTACGTTCCCACTGTTGAACTGATTGGGGTGCAACGCTTAATTCTGCGGCCAGTTGAGACTGGTTGAGGCCTGCACTGACGCGGGCTTTCGCTATCCGTTGTCCGATGGTCATTTTCATAAATCGCAGACTACAAGTATTCCTTGTATAAAGCATTGCAAGAAATACTTACTGTACCTTATGATGAGATTGTAAGTTTTGCTTGTAGTTTGCGAAGGATAAGATTCATACGCGATTGGCATAACAAGCGGAAAAATAAGTATAACGCGGGTGTCAGCATACACTTAAACCTTGCGATCGTAATTCTGTATGGATTATTCAAATTTCCATACTGATATTACAGGGAAAGTTGTCAGCTTCGGCACGCCAACAAAGTGAAAGGAGTTACACTATGTCTCAGGGAGCATTGTCCGCTGAAGGATTGGGGTCATTGCCTGAATCGTTGCTGGAAGAGGGGTTACAACGCGCGACGGATTATTTTATTCGTCGTCAACTCAGTCCTACTGATTGTTATGCTGCATACCTTGAAGAGGCTGACCGGATGTTCAGTAGCCATTGGATGGCCGCTGAGTTACAGGCGAATACAGTCCTCTGGTCTGATCCGCGCTACAAAGATGCCCGTATTATGTTGGGTATTGAACCGTTAGAAACAGGAGGTGAGCCCGAAGGCGAACCTCATCTTCCGATAGAACATACATCTGAGCAAAGCTGACCTTCAAGAATACCTGTCCTTATATAAGGTGTTAGGCGGATGGTGAGTCCGCCGCACTTTATACCGACCCGACAACCTACCTATTTCAGGGCATGCACGATTAGGTGTCCATCTGATTTGTTATAAGTCAGGGCTTGTATCGTTGTTTCAGTTCTTAACAGGCGGGCTTTTTGAGGGGGTAGCACATACCTGAGGGGAGGCGTTTTTTGCCTCGAACAGCCAAAAAACCTTGTGAGACAAACCCTTAAAAAACCCTGTATTAAACAGGTGTTTTGACGCAGGTAGTCGTGAGCCAGATCAACGGGTTTAATGATTTAACCTATTGAATTTAATAGATTGATCATGCAGTATCGAGCTTACATTCTCCCTGGAATATGTGCTGGTTTGTTAAACCGCTTTCAGGTGCAGAATGCCCGTCGTCCGTTGGTGGAGTTTGCACTTGAGTAGTAACAAGGCAATACCCGGTGTATCAACAAAGAACAGCGTTATTCAATCCCTATTGCTTCCGGTTGGGGCTATCTTCTTTATCTCCGTTCTGGTGGTGGGTTACCTCTGGACCAGCAGTGAATTTAAAAAGCTGGATGAGGAGAATCAGCGCTATGAATCTGAATACCTCGAAAATCAGAAAGTCGTGCTGCGCGCAGAGGTTCAGCGCGTCAAGTCACTGCTGCTGCGTGAAAAAGCTAACGCTGAATCGCAGCTCAAAAGCTCCCTGAAAGAACGTATTGATGATGCGTATCTGATCGCTTCCAGTATTTATGAGCGCAGTAAACACCGCTACTCAGACGATGTAATTCAGCACATGATTATCGCTGCGCTGCAAGATATGCGTTTGAAAGATGACGGTTATTACTTCATCACCACGCTGGACGGTGAGATGAAACTCTACCCACCTGATGATTCGGTTATGGGCCGCAGTGCAAGAGATGCATTTAATGCCAACGGCGGTGATGTTGTATTTCGAATGGGTGAGCTGGCTAAGCTGCAAAAAGAAGGGTTTATCAGTTATCCATGGGCGCGTGCCGGTTACATCGGTGAACAACACCGTAAGTTCAGTTACATCAAGCGCTTTAAACCTTACGACTGGGTCATTGGAACAGGGGCATACCTCGATAACTTTGAGGAAGAGATCAAGCATCAGATCTTCAGGAAAGTCTCTGAAATCAGTTACGGTACCCGTGAAGAAGGTTACTTCTTTATCAACTCCTATGACGGTGATCTGTTTGTAACCAACGGACAGTATTTCGCGGGTAAGAAAAATATCTGGGATGTTGAAGACGCACGTGGTCAGAAAGTAGTGCAGGAAAATGCTGCGCTGGCAAAACAGAATCCAGAGGGTGGATTCAGCACGTATTTCTGGAAAAAGAACACCGGTGAAGTTGCCGAAAAAATATCCTATGTTTTGGGGATGGATGAATGGGGTATCTTCATCGGTTCCGGGGCTTACCTTGATACGGTGCGTACTGAGCTGAAACGTCGCGAATCGTTATTGGCAGAGCAGGTGAAAGTCCGTATCTACAGCGCCGCGTCTGTATTAGGGATTGCGCTGCTGGTGGTATTGGCAGCGATGTGGCTGATAGGCCGTCGTTTGGCGCGCAATATTCGCCTGATTCAGTGCAGCTTTGAACATTCCGCGACCAGTCGCCAGCATATTGATATTGAAGATGTGTACTTTGATGAGTTTCGCTCACTGGCGGCCAGTGCGAACGACATGATCGATGGCCTGAACCAACAGGCAGAAGAGCAGAGACATCGGGTATTACACGA
>JAGSHA010000403.1 GCA_023954795.1 Oceanospirillaceae bacterium
AAATCACTGAACGGTAGCTGGGCCATGACTGGGTTTATGCCGGGTAAAGGCACCTTTGACGCAACACTGCGGGTCAGCAAAACCGCAGCGGATAACTACACAGTTGCGCTTGAAGGTCAGTATGCCGATGGCACACCTCTGAATGGTGAGGGTCGTGCGATTGTTTATGCCGGTTATGAATGGCGTGCGAGTCTGACCATTGACGGCGTTAAAGTACGCCAGGTTCTGGCGGCATCCGCCGATGGTTCCGCGCTGGAAGGCCGTATGTTTGAGCGTGATGACGAAATCATTGGTGGCAGCGTTAAAGCCGTCAAAGGCAACGTTATTACTGCGGTCACTCCATCGTATATCAAGCAGGGTGAGCGCAAGCTGGTCACTATCTCCGGTAATAACCTCAAAGGTAATGTGCAGCTGGGCAACGGCGTGAAGATGCTGAACGTTGTTTCTCGTAACGCAAATCGCGTTGTGGTTCTGGCAGAAGCCTCTAAGAGCGCTCATGTTGGTGCGATCACCGTGAAGGTTGGCCGTACGTCCGCAAAAGGTGCGCTGGCGGTTTACGATCAGGTTGCGCGTGTTGAAATTACACCGTCTGAATCGATCGCACGTATCGGTGGCGCCGGTGGCCCGATTCCCAAACTGAAGTCCGCTTACCGTGCAGTAGGTTATGCAGCGGGGGTTGATGGCAAGCCGGGTACTGACGATGATCTGCGTCTGGGTTACATGCCTGCCGCCTGGTCTCTGAAGCCATTTGATGAGATTGCACAGCACGACAATGACATTAAATACGCAGGTACGATCAGCCGCGACGGTGTTTTCACACCGGGTGATGCGGGTCTGAACCCTGAACGTAGAATGTCGACCAACAACGTGGGCAATCTGTCTGTTGTCGGTACCGTTAATGACGGTAACAACAACGTACAGGGTGAAGCACACCTGCTGGTCACTGTGCAGACCTTTGTAAAACCGGTTCTTCAGTAATCGGTCAGTAAACCTCCGGACAAATTCGCGACAAGCGACATAAGAATAACAGGTGAGGTAGATATGGGTTCTTTATCCCTGGTGAAGCCAAACATGCATCTGGTTGACGTAGATACGCGCAAGATGATGTTCCACGTGCCGACCAGCAGCCTATTTGAGTTGGACGGTCTAAGCCGCGAGCTGATTGATCTGTTTACTGAGCAGGAACGGGTGACCGCTCAGATGATCCGTGATCGATTCAATGGTCGCTATCAGCCACACGACGTGATGGACACTATCGAGGAGCTGAAATCTCTGCGTGTGCTGTCAGACGGTGGGGTTGTGCAGATCAATCACGAACCACAGAAAGTGAAAAACTTTCCGCTGACGACGATTGTTCTGAACACCAATACCGGCTGCAACCTGAGTTGCACCTACTGCTACAAGGAAGATCTGACGACCCCGTCCGAGGGCGACAAAATGTCCTATGAGACGGCGGTTCAGTCAGTAGAGATGCTGCTGGAGGAATCTCCGAATCAGCGTCAATACAACATCGTCTTCTTTGGTGGTGAACCACTCACCAATATGCCTTTGATCCGAAAGGTTGTGGCCTATTGTGAAGAGCGTTTTGCTGCACTTGAGTCAGAGGTGAGCTTCACCATGACCACCAACGCCACCATGTTGAATGAAGAACTGGTGGACTGGTTTAACGAACATCGCTTTGGAATCACCGTCTCTATGGATGGGCCGAAAGCGATGCACGATAAGAACCGGATCACGGTGGGCGGTCAGGGAACCTATGATGTGGTCAAAAAGAAAGTCGATATGCTGTTATCCCGCTACACAGCACGCCCGGTGGGCTGCCGTGTAACTCTGACACGGGGTATTACAGACGTTGAAGCGATTTTCGATCATCTCAGTGGGCTGGGTTTCGCAGAAGTAGGCTTTGGCCCCGTGACATCCGGTGATATTACATCGTTTAACCTCACTTCCGAGGAAATGGTGGAAGTATTTGCAGGGATGAAACGTCTTGGTAAAGAGTATCTGGACGCTGCGCTGGAGCACCGCAATATGGGCTACGGCAACATGCATCAGCTGATGACCGATCTGCACGAAGGCAACAAAAAACAGTTGCCATGTGGTGCGGGTGTGGGCTTGCTGGCGGTTGATACCCAGGGTGGCGTTAACCTGTGTCACCGCTTTACCGGATCTGAGTTACCCACCTTTGGTGATGTAGATCAGGGTATCGATAAAACTCGCTTAGGTGAGTTTGTCGAACAACGTCTTGATCGTAGCAACACCGGCTGTGAAACCTGTCGCATCCGAAATATCTGTTCCGGTGGTTGTTACCACGAAAGTTATGCGAAGTACGGTGATGCTGCGACGCCTTCCTACCATTACTGCGATCTTCTCAGAGACTGGGTCGATTTCGGCGTAGAGGCGTACTCGCGCATCATGCTCGAGAACCCGGCGTTCTTCGATGCTTACGTATCTCCTAGAAGGAGTTCTTGAATGAAACACCTTAAATCGTTCAACAAAAAAGCCAAAATGCTCGACCAGGCGACATCTCAGGGTGAGGTGGAAGAGGTTGTGGCGATGCAGTCCGTAGTGGGCTGTACCTCAGTCAACGATCCGGGTTGGGAAGTTGACCCATTCGGTGGGCTGGGTTCCCTCTGTCAGCCGATGGAATCAGATCTGTACGGTTGTGCGGACGCGTGCTGGTGGCCAGCACAGGTGCCTGACACCATGAGCAGCCACCCTGATTGGTCTCAGGATGTTGCAAAGGCCAATGAAGACTGGCGCAAAATTGACAGCATCTTCCCTGAAGACTGATGGAGGCATAGCCAGATGAAACTGACAAAGATGTTTAAGCAGGCGGCGATTGTCACTGCCATTGGCGCATCTGTACTGCTGACGGGGTGTAACAACGCCAACACCGTTGCAGAAGCACCAGCTACGATTAACGGAATGAAAGCGGGGGGTCACGAGTACATTCTGACCGTAACGCGACCAAATGAGCTGCATATTGTTGATACAGAAACCAACAAGTTGATTCGTACCTGTGATGTACCGGGTGTGTTCGGCAATGGTGGTATCGCGATGTCACCGGATGGCCGCATTGCGTATGTAATGACTAATATGTGGGAAGACGTTTACGGCTTTGATATTACCAACTGCGATATCAAATTCTCCGTTAAGCAGTCCTACGATAATGTACAAGTGAAAAGCATTACCTCCATGGCCGTGAGTGCTGACGGTAAAGAGCTTTACACCGTTCAGAACCCGGTGCGTAAACTGCCCGATCGTTTTGAAACTATGGCACCGCGCCTGGCGGTATTCAATACGGACGATGGCCTGAACGCGAAGCCTGTACGTACCTTCCCGGTTGATCGTCGTATCACTAAGATCGGTGCGATGCATAACGGTGAAGTGATTCTGGGTGGTGGTGACCTGAAAGCCA
>JAGSHA010000420.1 GCA_023954795.1 Oceanospirillaceae bacterium
GATTGGTAAGGTGCTGAATCGAACCCTGTTTGACAAGAAGTCTGACTAAACAATGAGCTATTCGAAGCATAAGTTAATTTTACAGGCGTATCGCGTCTCTGATCTGCTGGCATTTATTTTGGCTGGACTGGTAGCTGCATGGGTTGCGGGTATCTCCAACCATCATTCTGGCTTCTGGGAGATCCTATCCATACGTTTTTCACTGGTTAATCTGTTGGGTTATCTGGTGTTGGCGCTGCTGTGGCTGGTGGTGTTTGACCGTATCAAGCTGTATGCGGCCATGAAGCCTAAGCAAACCTTGCTTGAAGAAGTCGTGGTCATTGGTTGGGCAACGGGCATTGCGACCGCAGTCTACGGCATGGCCAGTGTTTTCTTCGATATCAGCCTGTTTACACCTGTCTTTTTACTGACCTTCTGGGTGTTTAGTGCCGCATTAACGTGGGTATTCCGCAGAGGGCTGCGTCTGCTGCTGAAAAAAGTCCATCTGGGCGACAATAACGAATGCCGTATTATGGTGATCGGTACCAATGAGGCAGCGCGTAATTACGTTGAGCTGATTAAATCGAACCGGGATATGGGCTTTAACTTCGTGGGTTATATCAGTAATGATCAGCCCGATGAAGTGCCTGTGGATGAATACCTGGGACCTAAAAGTGAGTTCAAGCGTATTTTTGACAATACGGTTGTAGATGAAGTGGTTATTACGCTGCCGATTCATCACTTTACGAAAGAAGTAGAAGAGCTCATCGATTACGCATCTGCACATGGTATTTTGGTGCGTCTGCCCATGTCTCAGCTGTTTGGCAGCATGTTCGGAAATCACGTATGGCGATTGCGCACTGAAATGGTGAGTCGTATGGGTGAATCCTCATCGTCTGATCTGGTGCTGGGTTCCGGTCATGATATGGGCTGGGAATATCTGGCAAAACGCGCATTTGATTTCTGCTCGGCATCGGTCCTGTTAATACTGACCTCTCCGCTAATGATTGGTGCCGCGCTGGCGATTAAGTTTACGTCGAAAGGTGATGTGATGTTTGTGCAGGATCGTTATGGTTATAACGGTCGGGTATTTAAACTCTATAAGTTTCGCACCATGATTCAAAACGCTGATGAGCTACAAGAAGCGTTGCGTAAACAGAACGAACGTGAAGGTGCTGCGTTTAAAATTAAGGACGATCCACGTATTACTTCAGTGGGCAAGTTCTTGCGTAAGAGCAGCATTGACGAGTTACCACAGCTGCTCAACGTAATTAAAGGTGAAATGAGCTTGGTGGGTCCGCGCCCACTGCCACTGGCAGATTATGAGCGTTTCCAGGAAGTTTCCCACATGCGCCGTCTTAGCGTTTTACCGGGTATCACTTGTACCTGGCAGGCTAGCGGTCGTGACAACGTAACGTTCGACGAGTGGATGGAACTCGATATGGCCTATATCGACAACTGGAGTCTTGTCAGTGATTTTGCGATCTTATTGAAAACAGTTCCGGCAGTATTGTTTGGGCGTGGAGCCTCTTAATACACGGATGTATGTTGGTCAGCTTTATTGGATGTGTAGATGAAAAATTCTCAGCGTAAAAAAATATTGGTAACCGGTGGTGCAGGCTTTCTGGGTTCTCACTTGTGTAAGCGTCTGATCTCCGAAGGGAACGATGTTTTATGTGTGGATAACCTGTTTACCGGTACCAAAGATAACATTCTGGACCTGTTGGATAACCCGTATTTTGAATTCATGCGTCACGATGTGACGTTTCCGCTTTATGTGGAAGTGGATGAGATCTATAACCTGGCGTGCCCTGCATCACCGGTGCATTACCAGTATGATCCTATTCAGACCACCAAGACGAGTGTGCATGGTGCGATCAATATGTTGGGTCTGGCACGCCGTGTTCGGGCTCGAATCTTTCAGGCATCTACCAGTGAAGTGTACGGTGATCCACAGGTTCACCCGCAGCGTGAAGATTACTGGGGCCATGTAAATCCGGCAGGTATTCGTTCTTGTTACGATGAAGGTAAGCGTTGCGCTGAAACTTTGTTCTTTGATTACCATCGTCAGCTGGGGTTGGACATCAAAGTAGGCCGTATCTTCAATACCTACGGTCCAAATATGCATCCGGCTGACGGTCGAGTCGTATCAAATTTCATCGTGCAGGCGTTGAGCAATAAGCCGATTACGATTTATGGTGATGGCGCACAGACCCGTTCATTCTGCTACGTTGATGATCTCATTCAGGCATTTGTTAGCTTGATGGCGACGCCTGAAGGTTTTACCGGCCCTGTTAATATGGGTAATCCGGGTGAATTTACGATTCGCGAGCTGGCGGAGAAAGTGATCGAATTCACAGGTTCCTCTTCCGAATTGGTTTTTGAAGATCTGCCGAGTGATGATCCAATGCAGCGTTGCCCGGACATCTCTCTGGCGAAGAAAGAGCTGGATTGGGAACCAAAAGTCTCGCTGGATGAAGGTCTGAAGAAGACTATTCCATACTTCGATGAGCTGCTGACCTCTGGCAAGTATGTAATGCCAGAGTAAAGATTCAGGTGCAGAGGGTATCTCTGCCTGTACTGAAAAATGCCGGAGCTGAGTCTCCGGCATTTTTGTATCTGTTGTTAATTCAGTGGGTTATCTGTGCATGGCGGGCACGATGTGGTTAGAATGAAATAACATATAGTTCGGGCTTAAGGATGCTGTCTATGCAGAATATTGCCGCAATTACCTTCCACTACGATCCGATCGAAGACCGGATACTGCTGGTGGGCAATCTGAATAATACACAGCCCCGTTGTGATTTTTGGCTCACTCGTAACATCACGCTTAAATTGTTGGAAGCGTTGAGCTCTTTAGTGCGAAAAACATCGGAGCAGGTAGCGACAGCGCCGAGCGAGCATCAATCCGGTTTGGCTCAGTTTGAGCATGAGCAGGCGCAGCAGAGTATGCAGCTTGTTCCTGAATCGAGTGTTCCGGAGTCTAAGGCGCCGGGACTGCTTTATAAGGTGGATGTCAGCCATCAGGGTAAGCGTTATCAGGTCCGTTTGTATGAACAAGGTCAAGAAGAAGCCACCGCTCAGGCACTGTTAACACATGATGAGTTGCATCAGATTCTCTCGTTGCTGCATCGTGGTGCACTGGAATTGAGCTGGGGTGTCGGTGACCAGCTATTTGATCACCTGCCACCGGGAGCAGCGCTGCAGTAGGCGCAATTGCGCCGAGCTGGTATAGTCCCCGCTCGCAAAAGCAGGTGGGATATGACGACAGAAACCGAACATCCCC
>JAGSHA010000037.1 GCA_023954795.1 Oceanospirillaceae bacterium
AGGGTGGTTGATCAACCACCCTGTATCTTGCCGATGATGCTTACGCGCTGTTTTTCAGAGTCACTTCCCGTTGCGGGAATGGGATCTCAATAGACGCTTGCTGGAAGGCGGTATAGACGGCCAGATTGACCTGATATTGCAGTTCGAAGTAACGCTGGGTGGGTACCCAATAGCGATAGCCGATATCTACCGAAGAATCGCCAAAGCCTTCAATTCCCACCTGAGGGGCCGGTTCCTGCGTGATCTCTTCGAACCCCGCCAAGACCTCTCTGACAATGCTGATGGCATGGTTGGCGTCTGCGCTGTAACTGATCCCTATGCTGGCTTCGACAACCTTATTGCCAAAGGAGTTGGTGATAACTTCGCCAACAATATGTTTGTTGGGAATGGTGATCAGTTCCCCATCTTCGGTGGATAAGAGGGTGTAAGCTAAACGGATCTCTTCCACGATGCCGGTAATGTCATTGATTGTAATGGTGTTGCCCACCACAAACGGTCGAGTCAGGATAATGGTGAATCCTGCGCCGTAGTTTGAAAATACGCCCTGTAAAGCCAGTCCGATGCTGAGGGATATAGCACCGATGGCCGCCACAAATGGGGCAACGCTGATACCAAACTTGCCCAGACAGATGACAACGATCATGGCAATAAACAGCAGTCTTACGCAGTTGGCAATGAACATGCGCAGGGTGATGTCTATTTCATTTCGTTCGCAGATGCGAAGCGTAATGTTGCTAAACCAGCGGGCAATGATCAGGCCGATTATAAAAATGATAATCGCGCCGATGACCTGAAAACTGTAGTTAACGAAGAAATCTACAATCAGGGTGTAGAAGTGGGTGAGGGATTGAAGTTCCTCTAGCATCGCTTGGACTCTCCGACAGCAAGGATTGGCCAGAGAGTCAGCGGGCGTGAAAAGTGTCCGAAGCTTCCCTAGCGTTGATCAACGAACTGGAACAGTTCTTCCAGTTGGTGCTCATTAAACACCGGAATGCCGCTGCGTAAAAGCTCTGATGCTGCTACGCCGCTGCCTTCGATCAATTGTCCTGAGAAGCTGCCATCATAAATTTGAGTATTTCCACATGACGGGCTTTTAGCTTTCATCAAAGCGCAGCAGACATGTTCTTTCTTTGCCAGCTCTAGTGTTTTCTCTGCGCCCATCAAAAACGCAGGTGTCACATCTTCTCCGGTACGATCGGTAATCATAATCGGAAATTTGGATTGTGTTTCTGAAGGTGCTCGTGGAGTGGGTAAGCCGCCGACAGATTCTGGACAGATTTTCACCAGCCGCCCTTCGTCACGCCAGCGTTTGATCACCGGGTGGTCGAGCAGATTGTCGCGGCCGTCATAACGTACACGGTCACCCATCAGGCATGCGCTTACAAGTATTTTTCCCATAGTAACAAGTCGTGTTTCTTATTGTTGTTTTGGGGGCGACATTGTATAGCGGAGTTGAGGGTTAGCAAGGGGGTAGATGTTGATCCGCATCATTTCTCAGGCTGAATGTGCGTTATATGAAGATATTTCAGGCAGGCTCGCCTTTTCGGTAGTACGACCTGTAATCGGAGGCAAGTGTGGATCCCAGGATTTTTACGTCTACGTAAAGGTAAGGGGTTTTGCTTATTACGCTTTTGTATTATTTGTCGAGCCAAAAAATATATGCTGTTTGGTTTCATGCCCTTGTTTGATGCGGCTTTCAGCGCTGTGTAGGCTGTTTTTCTATACCTGTATCGGAAAGTGGCAGTATCGATTTACTGTTTACGTAAACGTAAATTTGGGGTATAGATTGGGGTAAACCCTTATATGGAGCCCCTGATGGACCTCTCGCTGACAGAAGAACAACAACTCATTCAGGATACTGCCAAGCGTTTTGCGGAAACCGAACTCGCGCCGGTGGCGGAAAAACTGGATCAGACAAAAGATAAATCCATCCTGCTGGAAAACTGCAAAAAACTCGCTGAATTGGGCTTCATGGGTCTCAATATCAATGCGGATCATGGCGGTACTGAGGCTGGGGTTGTGGCCTTCAGTTTGGCGATGACCGAAATTGCCCGTGCTTGTGCGTCGACAGCCGTCACGATGTCAGTCACCAATATGGTTGCTGAAGTGATTCAGGCGATGGGTACTGAAGAGCAAAAGAACAAATACTTGCCTCTGATCTGTAGCGGTGAATACCGTGCAGGTAGCTTCTGCCTGACTGAATCGGGTGCAGGTTCTGATCCGGCCTCGATGCGTACGCAGGCGGTGAAGACTGAAAACGGTTTCGCGATTAGCGGTACTAAACAGTGGATCACCAGTGCTGAATTTGCGGGTGTCTTTGTGGTGTGGGCGGTGACTGATCCGGAAGCGAAAAAAGGTAAAGGTATTACCTGTTTTCTGGTGGAAGCTGATGCGCCGGGTATCACCGTAGGTCCTGCTGAGAAGAAAATGGGGCAGCACGGTTCTGCGACCAACGAAGTGCATTTCGAAAATGTAGAAGTGCCTGAGTCAGCGATTCTGGGCAAGTTGAACGATGGTTTCCGGTTAGCTGTAGCTGAACTGGCGGGTGGTCGTATCGGCATTGGTTCGCTGGCGCTGGGTGTGGGTCTGGCCGCGATGGATTATGCCATTCAATACACGCAGGAACGGAAACAGTTTGGCCGTCCTATCTCTGACTTCCAGGGCTTGCAGTGGATGATTGCAGATCGTTGCACCGAGCTGGAAGCAGCACGTTTACTGCTAATGAGCGCAGCCGACCGTAAAGAACGCGGCCTTCCTTTTGCAAAAGAAGCGTCGATGGCGAAGGTATTTGCCAGTGAAAAGGCAAATCAGGCGTGTTACAGCGCACTTCAGATGCTGGGTGGTTACGGCTACATGCAGGAATACCCACTGGAGCGTTATGCGCGTGACGTGCGTATCACCTCGATTTATGAAGGTACCAGTGAGATTCAGCGTGTGATCATCGCACGAGAAATTATGCGTGAGCATAGCTAAGCGACCCAATAAAAGGCTGTTGTGATGAAACCACTCGCAGGACTTAAAGTACTCGACTTTTCAACGCTGTTACCAGGGCCTTACGCCACTATGTTGCTGGCCGACCTGGGTGCAGATGTAGTGCGGGTCGAGTCTCCGACGCGAGATGATCTGGTGCGCAATATGAGACCGCAGATCGCAGGGCAGTCTGCGGCGTTTCGCTACCTGAATCGCGGTAAGCGGTCTATCACGTTAGATCTTAAGCACGCTGATGCTGCAGCTGTAATTCATCAGCTGATCGATGAATACGACATCGTTGTAGAGCAGTTTCGTCCGGGGGTTATGCAGCGCCTGGGTTTGGATTACACAGCGTTAGCGGAAGTGAAGCCCGATCTGATCTATTGCTCTATCTCCGGCTATGGTCAGACCGGCGCATACGCAGACAAAGCGGGGCATGATATCAACTTCCTGTCGCTGGCCGGTGTTGCCAGTCATATGGGGCGTGCTGACGCAGGGCCTTGCCCGTTAGGTGTGCAGGTAGCGGATCAGGCCGCTGGCTCTCACCCTGCAGTGGTTGCGATCCTCTCCGCGGTGATTCAGCGAGATCGTCTGGGTAAAGGTGCGCAGATCGATATTTCCATGGCCGATAACAGTGTTGCTTTGCAGGCGTTGTTAGCGCCGGGTGCGTTGAACGGCGCGCCTGAAGATTCTTACGAAAGTCACTTCCTCAATGGTTCTGGTTTCTATGACTACTACCGTACGCGCGATCAGCGCTACATTTCCGTGGGCAGTCTTGAGCCGCAGTTTAAGCAGCGCTTGCTGGAAACCCTAAAGGCAACTGAGCTGGACAGTTTGAGTGACGCTGATTTGAAAGTGCAGCTGAAAGAGGTCTTCGCAACGGAAGATCTTGCCGTTTGGCAGCAGCGCTTTAGCGATGTCGATGCCTGTGTTGAACCGGTGTTGACGATGACTGAAGCTGCGCAGCATCCCGCCTTTGTATCGCGGGACCTGATCCAGACCACTGCTGATGGTGAAGTGCAGATCGCTCCCGCGATTCGCTTTGATAACGAAGCAAATGAATTACCCGCAGAAGCCCCCGTCAGAGGTGCAGATACGGATTTAGTGATGGCTGATGCCGGCCTGAACAACGATGAAATAAATAATCTCCGGGCGGCAGGGGTGTTTGGCTGAATCGCATTGTGAATCAGTCTTGCCTGCCGTGAACCGGTGAAAGAATAACAACGATAAATACGAGAGTAAGAAAATGACTACGGAAAACTATCAGACATATTACGATCAGTTTACTCCGGCCATGATCGAAGAGCAGATGATTGGTAGCCTGGAAGAAGGTTTCAATGTTTGCGAAGAGATCTGTGATAAGTGGGCTGAAGGCGACCGCGTTGCATTGAAATATGAGGGTGCGGAACGCCCTGCTTCTGAGTTGACGTTTGTAGAACTGAAAGAAAAATCTGCTCAGTTCGCAAACTTCCTCGCCTCTCAGGGAATTGGTAAAGGTGACCGTGTTGCTGCGTTGCTGCCGCGTACTCCGGAGCTGTTGATTGTCGTCATGGGCGCGTTGCGTGCAGGTGCTGTCTATCAGCCACTGTTTACCGCTTTTGGTCCGGGCGCAATTGAATACCGTGTACTGCAGGCCGATACCAAGCTTATCGTGACTGATCCGGCTAACCGTTCCAAGCTGGATGATGTGCGTGGTTGCCCTCCAACATTGCTGGTTAACAAAGCTCAGGCGGATGCGAAGTATGCTGATGAGCGTGACTTCATGGCTGAGGTAGGTAGTTTATCTGCGGAGTTTACACCGGTACGTATTGGTGCTGACGATCCTTTCCTGCAGATGTTTACATCTGGCACCGTAGGTAAGTCCAAAGGTGTTGCCGTACCGGCGCGTGCGATTCTTTCTTTCTACATCTACATGCGTTTTGCTGTTGGCCTGCGTCCAGAAGATACCTACTGGAACGTGGCTGATCCAGGTTGGGCTTATGGTCTGTATTACGCGGTAGTGGGGCCGTTGTTGCTGGGTAACACCACGCATTTCTGCGAGTCTGGTTTCACTCCTGAAACCACTTACGACATGCTGCGTAAGTACAAAATTACCAATCTGGCAGCGGCGCCAACGGCTTACCGTTTGTTGATGGCAAACGACAATATTTTGGGCCCGGATGACAAATTTGACCTGCGTGTTGCCAGCAGTGCTGGTGAGCCGCTGAACCCTGAAGTTATCGGTTGGGTGGATAAGCGTCTGGGTTGTCCGGTTATGGATCACTACGGTCAGACCGAAACCGGTATGACGGCGTGTAACCATCATGACTTGGAGCAGGATGTAGTACGTGTCGGCTCTATGGGCTTCTCTATGCCGGGTCATCGTGTTGTTGCGCTGGATGCAGACTACAACGAGATTCCAGAAGGTGAAACCGGTCAGCTGGCCGTGGATGTGGATAACTCACCGTTGTTCTTCTTCCAGGGCTACACGTGGCAGGAAAAAAATCCGTTCCACGGTAAGTATTACCTGACAGGCGACGTGGTGATGAGCCACGGTGATGGTAGCTACTCCTTTACCGGTCGTGATGACGATATCATCACGACAGCGGGTTACCGTGTTGGGCCTGCAGATGTTGAGAGCACCTTGTTGGAGCATGAAGCGGTGGCAGAATCCGGTGTGATCGGCAAACCTGATCCAAAACGTGGTTCTATCATCAAGGCGTATGTTGTGATCAAGCCAGAGTTTGATCCAACTGAAGAGCTGGCAGAAGCGCTGAAGCAACACGTGCGTAATCGTTTGTCTACGCACGCCTTCCCACGTGAGATTGAATTTATGCCGGAATTGCCGAAGACACCGAGTGGCAAAATCCAGCGTTTCATTCTGCGTAATCAGGCGCGTGATGAAAGTGATGCGTCTTCCTAACGGAGTAGCTTGAATGAAAACGAATAACCCGGATTACGAGATAGAAACTCGCCGGGTTTTCGATCAGGCACCGTTTATTCGCCAATTAGGGGCTGAACTCCTTGAGTTCAGCCCCGGCGTTTGCCGAACCCGGATTGTCCTGAACGAAAACCATAAGCAACAGGATGGCTTTGTCCATGCCGGTGTGCAGGCGACGTTAGCGGATCACAGTTGTGGCACGGCTGCGGCTACATTGATTGCAGAAGGGCAGCGCGTCCTAACCGCCGATTTTACAGTGAACCTGCTGCGTCCTGCGCAGGGGCACACGCTTGAGTGCGAAGCAAAAGTACTGAAGCAAGGCAAAACCCTGACGGTGGCTGAAGGTGAAGTCTACGCCGTGGGAGAAGAGCGGAAGCTCGTTGCAAAAGCGACGGTTACGCTGGCCATAGTCACGGTGGGGTAATCCTGTGGAAATGAACTTCGAACAGATGCAGATTTTCCTGAAGGAACACTTTCCTCAGGGTGATCAGTATGGTGAATTGTTAGAGCTCGGTAATGGCACATCAACGATGCGATTGCCGGTAGATGATCAGCACTTGCGCCCGGGTGGCACAGTGTCAGGGCCTGCGATGATGGGGTTGGCGGATGTGGCTGTGTATGCCGCATTGCTGAGCCGTATTGGTCCGGTATCCTTGGCAGTGACCACCAATCTCAATATCAATTTCCTGCGTAAACCCTCAGCGGATGCCGATATTCTGGCAAAAGCTCAGATGCTGAAAGTGGGTAAGCGTTTGGGGGTTGGTGAGGTGTATATCTTGTCTGATGGCGATGACGAACCCGTCGCTCACGCCACTATGACCTATTCAATTCCGGTGCCGGAGAATCGCTGATGGCGTTGCAATGGATCGACAAAATGCTCACGCTGCCAGACGGACAGCAGATTCATGCGATGCATGGCACCCACTTAGCCGGTGAAGGTAAACCCACGCTGGTGTTTCTACATGAAGCGTTGGGCCATATCCGCATGTGGAAGCAGTTTCCCGAAAAACTCGCTGAAATGACCGGGTGTAACGCATTGGTGTACGAGCGCCTTGGTTATGGCGAATCCTCACCGATTACCTTGCCGCGCGCCGATGATTATCTGGTACCTGAAGGCGAGCAGCGGGTGGGTGAAGTGCTCGATGCTGCTGGCATCGAAGAGGTCATTCTGGTGGGTCACAGTGACGGCGGTACGATTACGTTGATTGCTGCAGCGGTGTTGGGTGACCGCGTTAAGGCAATTGTCACCGAAGCGGCCCATCTGTATGCCGACCATCTGACCCTGGCGGGTATTCGCGAGGCAGCAGAGCGTTATCAAACGTCAGACTTGCCTGAGCGGTTGGCGCGCTATCATGGGGATCGTACGGATCTGTTGTTCCGTGCCTGGTCTGAAACCTGGTTACGTGAAAGTTGTCATCAGAACATGAACTTCAGTCGTTGGTTACCCGATATTCAGTGCCCGGCCCTGATTATTCAGGGAAAAGATGACCAATACGGCGTGCCGGAGCAGGTGACCGATATTTGTGCGGGGATCGGAGAGAACGCCACAGCCCTCTATCTTGAAGGCTGCGGTCATGTGCCTCACTTAGAGGCAGAATCGTCTGCTTTGGCGACTATGGCGCCATTTATCCGGCAACAATTGAGTTAGTTGCCTGGGGCGTCACAGATAACAGGTATCAGGCTGTTTCGGTCAGACGGGCAGCCTGCTGTACCAATACAGGTAAGCTGCTAGCCCGCATCTTGCTCATGACGCGGGCGCGATGTACTTCCACGGTTTTCGGGCTGATGCCCAGTTCTTCGGCGATTTCACGGTTGGCTTTGCCGGTTACCACCAGATTCATCACTTCTTTCTCGCGACGGCTCAGGCTTTCATGGCAGATCTGAATCTCGTTCAGCTCACCTTGTTCATGACGCATCTCATCCGCGCGTTTCAGTGCTTTATCCACCAGACGCAGCAGTACTTCGTCGTCGAATGGCTTTTCCAGAAAATCCAATGCACCATGTTTCATCGCGCTGACGGCCATAGGAATGTCGCCGTGGCCGGAGAGTACGATAATTGGCATCTGAATATCGCGATCCTGCATGATCTGTTGCAGCGCCAGACCGTTGATTTCAGGCATACGTACGTCCAGCAGCATGCAGCCGATTTCGCCGTTGAAATTATCCAGAAAGGCTTGGGCAGACGGGAAGGTAATCACTTCATGGCTGGCAGACTCCAGTAGCCACTGCATCGAGTCACGAAAATCTTCATCATCGTCAACGATATAGATGGTGCCTGTCACGTTTGCTTGCATTATTTATCCCTTAGCGGAAGTTTCAGATGGAAATGGGTCCCGGTCTTGCCGTCGCTCTCTGCCCAAAGCTGTCCGCCATGGGTTTCGATAATGGTGCGGGAGATGGAAAGTCCCATACCTAATCCGGTGGATTTCGACGTGTAGAACGGTTCAAACAGGTTAGCCAGACCTTCACTTGAAATCCCTTTGGCTTCGTCTTCTACCGAGATGTGAATATAGCCCCCGGCGTTACGGGTGCTGATAATAACGGGTCTGTAGCTCTTTTCACAGTCACTGTAAGCTTCAATCGCATTTCGCATCAGGTTTAGCAAAACCTGCTCGATCTGTACTTTATCCGCCAGTAACTGCGGGTCTTGTTCATCAAGGTGGAAGTCGAACGTAATGTTGTGATCGATCGCTTCCTGATGCAGAAAACGGCTGACCTCTTTGCAGGCGTCGTTGATCGAAAATTCCAGTCGCTGATATTCGGTTTTACGCACAAATGCACGCATCCGTTTGATGATCTCAGCGGCACGCTTCGCTTGCTTGGTGATCAGCTCCATCGAGCGGGTTACCGTGGTGATCGCTTCCGCATCATTGTTATTGTCTTCCAGGCGACGCTGGGTGCCGCGGCAATAGTTGAGGATCGCCGCCAGTGGCTGATTGATCTCATGTGCCAGGCCGGTTGCCATCTCACCCACGGATAGCAGGCGTGACATGTGTGCCAGTTCAAGCTGGTGGCGCTTGGCTTCCTCTTCCGCTTTGCGGCGTAGGGTAATGTCCCGGCCAATGATGGAGTAATACTCGACTTTATTGTTTTCGCGGCGATTGCGGTGGGCGATGATTTCGCGGATTTCAGCTACACGATTCAGCTGTTCTGGCAGCTTCATCGGAATACTGCCATACCAGACACCATGAATCGCGGCGTGTTCCAGCGCATCGTTGACCAGTGATTCCACGACCTCTTCGGTAAACAGTTTGTCGAGATAATAGATGACAGGCGTGTCTTTTTCGGTGCCCAGCGTGTGATAAGCCGATTCATTCAGGTAGGTCAGTCTGCGGGTTTCGTGGTTGCAGAACATGATCATATCGGATGAAGACTCAACGACGCGGGCCAGTCGGCGCATGGCGCGCTGGGCTTCTTCGCGCTCGGTGACATCACGCGATACGCAGATGATCTCTACCGGTTGGCCGCTGTCGTCACGGATGGTGCGGCTGGTGGTTTCCAGCCAGATGTAATATCCGGCTTTGTGACGATAGCGATAGACATTGGTGTACATGCCTTCTCGATAGCGCACGGATTCCGCCCGTTTCAGCAGGTTATCGGCGTCTTGTGGGTGGAACATGTCATACCCCGCCATACCGATGATCTCATCGGGCGTGTAGCCCAATACACTCTCAACGGCCGGGCTGACATCGATATACGTCCAATCTGGCGCAGGCGTGTGTCGCGAGATCATATCAGTGGATTGTTCCGCCAGCAGGCGGTAACGGTCGGCATCCTCCCGACACTGTTCTAAGTCCATTGAGGCTTTCTTATTCATATATAGGGCCTGCTAATACTATTCGAATCGGGCCTGTTGTCCCTGCTTAAGCGTCAATCAAGGCGTGAGGCGCATGGTTTGGTCATTCCAAACGAGCAACGAGCAACGCGGGGTGGCGCTTAAGCAGGGACAACCCAAAGGGCTGTTTCCATTTTGTGTTCAGCTGCGTTATCGGTCCCTTATGTATGCTCAATACACTGCGCTCCCTCTGCCTTGCTGAGCAAAAAATGGAAGCAGCAGGCATGGTTCGCTTAGTGTTATCAGGCCCTGGCCTAGGGGAAATCCCGGTTAGCTTATCTACAGCACAATGATATGACTTTAGAATAACTTGAGTAATAAGGGAAATTGCGTAGTATTACTGCTTATGTAAGGGTAAACCTTTATTTGGTTGGCGGATTGATTGGCTAACCCGCACTATCAGCTAAGAAGCAATCAACAGTTGGCATGACTGACTGTGAGACATAACTACAACAGGAATGAGAACGATGAGCACAAAGCATAATCCCTATGAGCTTGGGCTTGAGCAAAATGTAGCAAACTACGCTGCACTGACTCCGCTTAGTTTTATTGAGCGTGCCGCTTTCGTTTACCCGGAGCACACCGCAACGGTTCACGGACAGGTACGTCGTAACTGGGCAGAGACTTATACACGCTGCCGCCAGATGGCGAGTGCCCTGCAGAAACACGGGATCGAAAAAGGCGATACGGTTTCTGTTATCGCACCGAACCTGCCAGAAGTGTTCGAATCACACTTTGCAGTGCCGATGTCCGGCGCCGTGTTGAATGCGGTAAACATCCGTCTGGATTCAGAAGCGATCGCGTTCATCCTGCAGCACGCTGAAGCCAAAGTGGTCATCGTTGAGCGTGAATTCTCTGAAGTTGTGTCAAAAGCACTGAAAATGATTGCGCACAATCCGCTGGTGATCGACATCGATGATCCGACCTATGAAGGTGGTGAGCTGATTGGTAGCACGGATTACGAAGCGTTTATTGCAGAAGGTGATCCTGAGTTCGCCTGGCAGCCACCGGCTGATGAGTGGGAAGCGATCAGCCTGAACTACACCTCCGGCACGACCGGTAACCCGAAAGGGGTTGTATATCACCACCGCGGTGCTTACCTGAACGCGATGAGCAACATTGTATCTTGGGATATGGGGCGTCATCCGAACTACCTGTGGACGCTGCCGATGTTCCATTGCAACGGCTGGTGTTTCCCTTGGGCGATCGCTGCTGCGGCAGGTACCTCTGTTTCCCTGCGTCATGTCCGTGATCAGGATATCTATGACCTGATCCGTGAAGAGAAAGTGGATCACTTCTGTGGCGCGCCGATTGTTCTGAACATGCTGAACAACGCGCCAGCAGAGATGAAAGAAGGGATCAATCACAAGATCAAAGTGATGACCGCAGGTGCTGCACCTCCGGCAGCTGTGATTCAGGGCATGGAAGAGATGGGTGTGGAAGTGACCCATGTTTACGGTCTGACTGAAACCTACGGCCCTTCCGTGGTATGTGCGTGGAAAGACGAGTGGGATGACAGCAGCATCGAAGATAAAGCCCGCCTGAAATCCCGTCAGGGTGTGAAAGCCCCAATGCTGGAAGGCCTGATGGTTGCGCATCCGGAAACGATGGAACCGGTGCCGCAGGATGGCGAAACCATGGGTGAAATCTTCATGCGCGGTAACCTGGTGATGAAGGGTTATCTAAAGAACCCGTCAACCACGGATGAGTCGTTTGAAGGTGGTTGGTTCCACTCCGGTGACCTGGCGGTTTGGCATGAAGACGGTTACATCGAAATTAAAGACCGTTCCAAAGACATCATCATCTCCGGTGGCGAAAACATCTCCAGTATCGAGGTGGAAGATGTGCTTTACCGTCATCCGGATGTGATGGAGGCGGCTGTCGTGGCGAAGTCTGATGAGAAGTGGGGCGAAGTGCCTTGTGCCTTTATCAAGCTGAAAGCGAATGCCAAAGTCGATGAGCAGGAAATTATCACCTTCTGCCGCAACAACATGGCACGCTTCAAAGCGCCGAAGGTTGTGATCTTTGGTGATCTGCCGAAAACGTCGACCGGCAAGATCCAGAAGTTTGTTCTGCGAGAGCAGGCAGAAGCGTAACGGAAAGAACGCCACCCTGCCTTGAATAGCAGGGTGGCGTATAGCAATCAGGCGTCGCGTTTATCAACCATGAAGGTTGCGCTGCCGGTAGCGACAACAGTATCACCAACGTGTACATCCGTCTGAGCCTTAACGCGGCCACGACGTTGATCGATCTCGGTTACGGTCAGAGTCGCAGTTGCGGTATCGCCGATATAGACCGGACGACGGAATTTAATCTGCTGATCTACATAGATGGCACCGGGTCCAGGAAGACGGGTACCAGCAACCGTTGAGATCAGTGCCGCACTGAACATGCCATGCACGATACGTTTCTTAAACGGTGTGGTCTGTGCGTATTCCTCATTGATGTGCACTGGGTTGTTGTCCCCGGATACGCCCGCGAACATGTATACGTCGCTTTCGGAGATGGTTTTGGCGTAGCTGGCGCTCATGCCAACTTCAAGATCTTCCAGATAGTAACCGTGTAGGTCTTGCATGGGTGACGTCCTCAACTGGTTGCTGCATCGCAAAAAAGTGTTCCGGTATCTTATCGGAATCCCAATATTGATTATAATAAGTGAAAACCCCTATTTCTCTCTTTGTAGCGTAAATACGGGCAGATACTGACCACTTACAAGGCAGGTGTTTGATGGCTGACTATAAAGCTCCCCTGAAAGATATGAATTTCTCCCTTCGTCATAATGCTCGAATGGAGCAGCTGGCACAGCTTCCGGGCTACGAAGATGCGTCCGATGACATGGTAACCGCGATTCTGGAAGAAGCGGGTAAAGTCGCAAATGAAGTTCTGTCACCCCTGAATGAAGTGGGTGATCAGACCGGTGTGAAGTTGGTAGGCGTCGATGTGCCAACGCCGACGGGTTTTGCGGATGCTTATCAGCAGTTTTCTGAAGGTGGTTGGGGTTCTTTGCAGTTTGATCCTGAGTATGGCGGCCAGGGCTTGCCATACGCACTGTCGATTCCTGTGATGGAGATGTGGCAGTCGGCAAACATGGCGTGGGGTTTGTGCCCGTTGCTGAGTCAGGGTGCCGTTGAAGCGATCTTCCACAACGCAACGGATGAGCTCAAAAACCAGTATCTGCCGAAGCTGATCAGCGGTGAATGGACCGGTACGATGAACCTGACAGAGCCACAGGCGGGTTCTGATCTGGCGGCGATCCGCAGTAAAGCGGAGCGTGAAGGTGATCACTACCGTATTAAAGGTCAGAAGATCTTTATCACCTGGGGTGAGCACGATATGGCTGAGAACATCGTTCATTTGGTGCTGGCGCGTCTGCCGGATGCGCCAGAAGGTGTTCGCGGTATCAGCCTGTTTGTTGTGCCCAAATTCATGGTGAATGCGGATGGTTCACTGGGTGAGCGCAACGATGCTAAGTGTGTCTCTCTGGAGCACAAGCTGGGTATCCACGCGAGTCCGACCTGCGTCATGGCGTTTGGCGATGATGAAGGTGCGATCGGTTACCTGGTCGGCGAAGAGAATAAAGGTCTGGCCTGCATGTTCACCATGATGAACAACGCGCGTCTGGCGGTAGGTCTACAGGGTGTGGCGATCTCTGAACGTGCGTACCAGCATGCGCTGGAATATGCACATGATCGTGTGCAAAGTCCGGCTGTAGGCAGCAAAGTGGCGAGCCCGATCATTCGCCATGCGGATGTGCGTCGTATGCTGCAAACCATGAAGTCAATCACTGAAGCGGGTCGTGCGCTGGCATATGATGCCTGTGCAAGTCTCGACTTTGCCCATAAATCGGAAGGCGCTGAAACCCGTGCGCGTGAATCCGCACGTGCTGCGTACCTGACACCGATCGTGAAAGGCTGGTGCACAGAGGTGGCGCAGGAAGTGACCTCGCTGGGTGTGCAGGTGCACGGTGGTATGGGCTTTATCGAAGAAACCGGCGCAGCACAGCACTACCGTGACGCGCGTATTCTGCCGATTTACGAAGGCACCAACGCTATTCAGGCGCTGGATCTGGTTGGTCGTAAAACGTTGTTTGATAAAGGTGAAGCCGGTGCAGCAGTACAGGCTGAAATCGCTGAACTGATCAGTGCACTGGATGCTCAGGGTGGTTTTGCGTCCGAGGCGGCTCAGTTAAAGGTTGCATTGGAACAGGCACAGACAGCTCAGGCACAATTGCTGAACGGCGCCGCAGACGACGCTCAGTTGCCGGGTACCGTGGCGTACAACTACCTGATGATGATGGGCACCTTGTGTGGTGGCTGGCAGATTCTGCGTGGCGCACTGGCTGCACAGCAGGAATTGGCAAACGGCGGTGACGAAGTTTTCCTGAATGCGAAAATTCTGAGCGCACGTTTCTACGTGACACAGGTTCTGCCACGTACAGCGTCTTACGCACAGATGGTTGCGGCGGGTAGCGAGAGCGTGATGGCGATGAGCGATGAGCAGTTGGCATCCGCCTGGTTCTGATCCTGCCTGAGCCCCACGCTTAAACTGTAAAATCAGCCCGAAATCGGTTATCGTATCGGGCTGATTTTTTATGTAACGGATTGAGACTCTAGTTAACCATGATCATCAAACCAAAGATTCGCGGCTTCATTTGTACAACTACTCACCCAACCGGTTGTGCGGCCAATGTTCGCGAGCAGATTGCTTACACTCAACAGAAAGGTGAGATCGCTGGCGCTAAGCGCGTACTGGTAATCGGTTCATCCAGTGGTTACGGTCTCTCTTCCCGCATCGCTTCCGCATTTGGTTGCGGCGCTGCAACTATCGGTGTGTTCTTTGAAAAGCCGGCGACTGAACGTAAAACCGGTACGGCGGGTTGGTACAACGCTGCCGAGTTTGACAAAGCAGCACACGAAGCGGGTTTGTACGCAAAGAGCCTGAACGGCGATGCGTTCTCCCATGATGCAAAAAACAAAGTTATCGATCTGATCAAAGAAGACTTGGGTCAGATCGATCTGGTGGTTTACTCACTGGCATCTCCAGTGCGCAAAATGCCTGAAACGGGCGAAGTTGTACGTTCTGCTCTGAAGCCAATCGGTGAAACGTACCG
>JAGSHA010000488.1 GCA_023954795.1 Oceanospirillaceae bacterium
ACTGGCAGCCTGCGCCGGTGGTCAGCCATACGTTGCTGCAGCACCTGTCTTTTTGGTGTTCTGTGCCGATATGAAGCGTCATCAGCTGACCTGTGAGATGCATGATGCGCAGATGCAGTCGGGCTTCACCGAGCAGTTCATCACAGCCTCTTTGGACACCGCTCTGTTCTCACAGAATCTAGTCGTTGCGGCTGAATCACTCGGCTTAGGTACCGTGTATATTGGCGGATTGCGCAATAAGATCGCCGAAGTGGCTGATCTGTTGCAGTTGCCTGATATGGTGTATCCGGTGTTTGGTCTCTGCCTGGGTTATCCCGCTCAGGACCCGGAAGTCAAACCTCGTTTACCTGTGAACGTCGTACTGAAACAGGAAGTCTACAATGACGAAGCTGATCGCGGCCTGATCAGTGACTATGATGCCCATGTACGCGATTACTATAAGACCCGTACCGGCGGCACTAAAGATATGAGCTGGAGTGAACAGATCTCCGGCATGCTGGTGAAAGAGTCTCGTCCCCACATGCTGCCGTTCCTGCAGGAGCGCGGGTTCTTATTGAAATAGTCAGAAACGAAGGCATCCTTTGATATTTTAAAGAATGCCTTCAGCATTGGCTGGTATAGGACTAACTCAGACGATTTAACGATCCGCGCGATACGGATCTGCATTGCTTAGATAACGTAGGATCTCGGCCTTCTTTGGATGCTCCACGATCCACGTACGTATCTCTTTTATTTGAGAGTAATCCGAACCGAAGGTGCCCTCATACTCAGTCTTAAACACACCTTGCGTATGTTTAAGACGAGCCCTCCGCTGCCACTCTTCGGTAAATATCCCAGGCAGTTTGTCCTGTAATTCCAGTTGTTTGAGTAAAGTCCATTCACCAGAATCTAACCAAGCCTCATCACAACTTCCACAAAGGTCAACGCGGTTTTCTATATCGACGCCAATACGAAATTTCGTCATCAAGCGTGAGCACTTTGGACATACCAACGCCTTTCCGTTCTCGTCAGTCTGAACATCACCCGAAACCACAACCTCATCATGCTGAATACGATGTTGTTCAGCCCAGTTTCGATAGGTTACCAATGACAACAAGGCACCATCACACCGCTTACATCCACTGGCGACCAAATTCTCTTCAATTTTTACCGGAACCAATCTTGATCCACTACAGACCGGACATTCCATATATCAAATCCCTTTTCTGGAAAAAGGGAGCTTTCGCTCCCCTCCCTTAACTTTCCATTATCTGCAGGTCTTTCAGATCAGCAGAAATACCCGCCTCTTTCATAAGACTATCAATCAGTGGGGCTGCAACACGGTGCTGTAACGCACTGTCTACCAGTGCCTCCGGCAAGCTCTTTTTACCATTAGAGCCGTCATCGTTCGTGCTGGTTGCCTTGGTACCGTTCAGGCCTTCCACGCTGATAATTTTCATGCCATCTATGTTCTCCAGCGGTTTCACGCTGCTGGCAATAATCTCCGGTAGGCTCTCATGCAAGTTGATCACTTTCTTCAGGGTGATCTGAGCATCATTTAGCTGATTCATCGCATCATTCATCAAGCGGGTACCTTCCGCCTCAATACGAAAACGCTCCTCATCCGCCTGCGCCCGAATGCGGATCGCTTCACCTTCCGCTGCAGCGCCAATTTTCACCGCCTCTGCATCGTCCATAGCCGCTTCTTTGTTCGCCTCTGCAGCGACACGAATAGCCGTAGCCTGCTTCTCCGCTTCCTTCTCGGCATCGATGATTTCGATCTGTTTATCACGCTGCGCTTTTTCTACTTCACGCGCCGTTTCAACACCCTCTTCAGCACGCACCGCTTCAGCCAGTGCTTTGTTGGCCTCTTCGTCGGCCAGGGATTTCTCTTTAGATTTCTCCGCTACCGCAATCTCACGCCCCTGTCCCGCCAGATCCAGGATCTTACGCCGCTCAATTTGCTGCTCTTCCAGTACTTTTTCTTTTTCGATTTCGCGTGTTTCAATATCTTTCTGTTTTTCAATTTCAGCCGCACGCATCTGGCGATCTGCCGCAATCCGGGCTTCCTGCACTTCTCGTTCAGCAATAATTTCTACTGTCTGAGCTTCTTTTTGCTGATCTGCTTTTCGTTTTGCTATCGAAGCAATTTGTTCCGCTTCACGGATTTCTATCTCACGCTGTTGCTCTAGCTGGGCATAACGTTTTTCTCGCTGAATCTCCAGA
>JAGSHA010000134.1 GCA_023954795.1 Oceanospirillaceae bacterium
ATATGGACAATGCGGGCGACGTACTATGAATTTATCTATAGGAATACGGGTTGGAGTCGGCTTTTTAGCCATGATCATACTCCTGATACTCTGCGGTAGCGCAGGTCTCTTTGGTGTTAATCAGGTCTCCTCCTCCCTTCTGTTTGTCTCAGGCCCGGCCAGAGACGTATCCGACGGTGGTCGGGAAACAACCATCAATCTGCAACAAGAGATGCTGGTCACCGAACGCATCCTCTCGAATGATATCCCTCTCAAGCAAGGCAAAAAAATGTTGAGGGAGTCTCGCAAAGCCTCCCGAGAATCACTGAAATCGATAAAAAGCACCGGCCTGATTGAAGAACAAGTACTTACCAAAACAGAAAGCCTGATCGCGCAATATCGGGGTTCACAGCTGTCACTGCTCAGCGATTTCAAAACCATTCGTGAACAACGTATGCAGCTTCTGGAAGCCACCAACACCACCCTCGATAAAGTGGCCGTTGCGCAGGAAGACGTACTTATTCAAGCCGACGAGCATTTTCTGGATCGTCGAAAATCGGAAGAGCTTAACGACCTCGATATGATGCTGTCGGAAATACGCGTGGGTGTTCTGATGCGTAACTACAGCCTGCAACAGCTGTTTGAAGGTGCGGACCCGACCGAACAGATGCTGATTATGAACGAGCAGCGCAAGCAGCTGGTCGATACGCTGGATCGGGTGCTTCAGCGTCTCAAATATCACGAGATGGCTGAGCAATCAGAAGGGTTGGAACAATCCTTCCAACAGATGCAGCAACTTTACGTGCAGGTCGTGGTTGAATTCACCACCTTTAAAGAATCACGTAAGGATATGGGTAAACTGATCGATCGCGTATTGGCAGCGTTGGAAAACGTTCAAAATAAAGGGACGGAAGCTGTCACCGGAGAGATCAACAAAGTCGATGATCTGGTGACCACCGCCGATACGATGATTATCGCTGCCGCAGTCGGTGGTGTGCTGGCGGCGATTATTGCACTCGCCGTCACTATTTTCACCGTCGTTCACCCCATCCGTAATGTCGCCAAAAATCTGCAACTGATCGGTGCCGGTGAAGGTGATCTGAACGTATCTCTGCCTGAATCCGGCGCAACTGAATTAAAGACGCTGGCCGAAGGATTCAACGGTTTTGTTGAGAAGATCCGTACCACGGTATCAGGCGTTTCCAGTGCCGTTGATGAACTCGGCAGCGCAGCGTCTTCGTTGCGTAATGTCAGTAATGATGCTGCCCTGGCAATCTCCCGTCAGTCCGATGAAACTGATCAAGCCGCTGCCGCCATCAATGAGATGAGCGCAACGGCTACCGATGTTGCAGAAAACGCAGCCTCCGCAGCAACCGCCGCGAACAGTGCTGACAAGGCTGCGGATCAAGGCAAAAATGAAGTGGACACCACCATTGATGCGATCCGTAATCAGGTCAGTCAATTGAATACAGCGGCTGGAGTCATCGAACAGCTGGCACAGGACAGCAAGAGTATCGGAACGGTGCTCGACGTGATTAACGATATCGCCGACAAAACCAACCTGCTGGCACTTAATGCGGCCATTGAAGCCGCCCGTGCGGGCGATGCAGGACGGGGCTTTGCGGTCGTTGCTGATGAAGTGCGTGAACTGGCCAGTCGCACGCAGAGTGCCACCACCGAGATTCAGGATGTCATTAACAAACTGCAATCAGCCGCCTCCGAAGCGGTAACCTCCATGCACAACAGCCGCGACTATGCCGAACAAAGTGCCGCTCAGGCAGAACATGCTGGCACCTCACTGAATGAAATCACCCGTGAATCCAGCACAATCAGCGATATGACAGTGCAGATTGCGCAAGCCGCAGAGCAGCAAGCTGATGTAGCGGAAACGATTAACCAGAACGTCGTCACCATCAGCGAACGTGCGCGGGAAACGCAGGACGCGTCTACACGCATCAGCTCGTCGACAGATGAACTTGCGCTGATCGCACAGCGACTACAAACGCTGGTATCCGAATTCAGATATTAAGCAGAGTATGATCAACCGGTAAAAAGGGAGGCTGAACGCCTCCCTTTTTATATGAATAGGACAACGATACTCATCCGTGTGCGTGCCATTAACACCCCGTCACAACACTTCCGGTGATCGGATCATCGTCATTACTCGGGTTGTAATAATACGCGTAACAACGGTCTGAAATTTTCATTCCTTCAAGCCAAACAATCACCAGACCCCGACCTGAGGTTGCAATGGGTAACCCGGTGGCCCTTCTCTGATTGCCTACGCCGCAGAATGCGTTTTGGGTGCAGGTTTTATTGGTTTTGGTGTAACCGATCTCTTTGCCGATATTCAGTGCATAACGCCAGGCGTTGTTCCAATGACCGGCAATATATCCGTCAGTCACTTTGATTCGCTTCCCATCCACGGTAATCCAGCCATCTTCTACACCTTCAATGATGGCTTTCGCTGCCACCATCGTCGACGTAGATGCCATTGCTCCCTGTACACCTTCTATCGATGCCCGTCGAGCATCAGACCCCAGGCTAATAAACTGAGGCAACGCAACAGACGCCAATATACCTAGCGAAGCAATGACCACAACCAGTTCAACAATAGTGAAACCGGAGCAATAAGGAGAGATCGAGCGTTGAGAATGGAGCTTGGAAGTGGGTGCCTGATAGGTTCGCATCGGTATATCCTAAAAATACTTCAAGGAACATCGTAATACCTGAATCGATCGCGATTATGGGCGCCACTCTCGAGAGAGAGAATAATACTGAAAAATAATCACAGAACGACATCGCTCAAAATAATAATAACTCCATATTTATAAATCTTTACACCAAGCCAGACAAACCCATAAAAACCTTAAAAAAAATCGAACAAATGAATAACATATTAAAATCAGTGTGATTTATTATAGAGCACTTGCATCGGCATACGACAAAATGACCTACAAAATACTATAGCCAATGAAAAAGCATCATTTGAATTAGCTTTATACACAACAGGAGCCAACCGTAACATCGTGAACATTTTCGCAATCGTTCTAGCATCATTGAAATACAGACTAAAAACCGGTCCATTTTTGAGTTTAATAGGTAAGCTTGGAAGGAAGAGCTTCCTGACTGAACGGATACCCTGTCACTGAAATTCAATAAAACTTGAACCGACCTACCTTTAAGCTATTAAATTTCAATCAGTTATAAAAACACGCATGCAGTAACACGACCATCCAACAGACGTATCTCATACTCTTCTGGAGATATCATCGATTCACTCTCCACCACAGTCCCCCAAACCGTCTATTGAAATACCTCCGCCAGGATTGGCTAACGGTGCTCTCTTTTTCATCCGTTTTTTATGTTCATCTTCATATACCTTATCTAATCGTTTCTTATCACCCTCCGTATACAGAAACGCTGAAGGAAGGCTATTGCCACAAAACTCACACGTTTTTACGCGGCGGTTATAGATTGTTCTATTACATTCCGGACATTTAAACTGCATGTTCATCCTTAGATTAGTGACCTGCGACTGAATACTGAGTGAAGCTTTCCACTGCAGATTGTCACCTTATTCCTGTTCAGATGAACCAATACAAAAAAACCTGCCGGGATTCTCTCCCAAACAGGTTTTTATATTGCCACACCCGCAATTATTTGGGCTTATCAATCACCATATCCACACGGCGGTTAAGCTTCCTTCCACTGAACGTACCGTTGGTCGCCATCGGTTGCTCTTCGCCATAACCTTTCACCTGCAAACGCTTAGGATCAATACCATAATCATCGATCAGGCGCTTATACACTGCATCGGCACGCCGCTCCGACAACCACTGATTATATTCAGCAGTACCGGTAGAATCTGTGTGCCCGGCGATCACGGCATCCATAGTGGGATTCGCTTTCAGGTACTCCGCAGCATCATTGATATCCGTATCGTATTTGTTAACCAACAGGGACGAATTGAGCGCGAACTTCACATCCATACGAAACGCAAGTTTATTACCTTCAACTTCTCGGAACCGATCGTCTTCTTTAATCAGTCCCGCCATCAAGGCATCTTTATCGAATGTATGTTGTACCGGTGTTTCAGGTGGGCAGCGTCCAAAGGCATCCGCCTCGTCAGCATGGCTAACCAGCGCGTCTGCACCTGCAGTGCCAGCAACGTCAAAGGAAGACACTAACTGCCCCATGGCGGCCAATGTACGTGCCTGTGCCAACATTAGGTTATGTTCTGTGTTGACGTAGGTACGGCGGACTTCAAAGTATTCGTTTTCGGTATCGAGTAAATCAAGCAAAGTGCGTTGGCCGATATCGAACTGTTTGCGGTACGCGTCGCGAGCTTTACCAATCGCCTGCTGGTTGCGATCGAGGTACTGCGCCTGCTGAGTCAGACTGTTGATGTCATTATGCGCAATCACAACTTGCTGGCGCACGTCACGGCAGACTTTACGGCGCTCGTGATAAGCGGTATCCATGCGGCGATCAAACTGACGCTGACGCGCCCGATCAGAACCGCCGTTATACAGGTTGTAGCTCATCAGCAGTTCGATAGCTTCTTCGTCACGTTCAACATCAATCCCATCGGTAAAGTCTTCCACTTCCTTACGCAAGCGCAGGTCCAATCGGGGCAACATATCGGCGTCTTTAGATTTACGTGCCGCTTGCGCTGCCAACATATTTTCTGTCGCGGCATTCAGATCCGGGTGCATCACATAAGCACGGTTCAGTGCTTCATTGCGTGTAACAGGGATCAGCTCAGTTTTTATACTGGGTTCATCAAGCTGTTCTGCTGGCAGCTCTCCAATCACTCGCTGGAAACGGGCGGTAACGTCATGCAGGTTGGTCGCTTCGGTCAGCAGGTTCGCTTCCGCCAGTGCCAATCGTGCTGTCGCCTGCTCCAGATCCACGCGCCGGCCAATACCTGCGTCGGTACGCTCTTTGATATCATCATAAACCTGGCGGTGCTCAATGTAGTTTTCCTTCGCCAGCTCGACTAGTTTTTGGTAACGCAACGTATCGAGATAGGCCCGGGTGGTGTCGAGTACAACATCTTCAGAGGTTTTTCGGAACTGGTAAAAGCGGACTTTACTGACATGATTCAGGCGTGCTACTTCGTTTTTCGTCGCAAAACCATCAAACAACATCTGTGTCAGGCTCAAACGCACACTCCAGGGATCGTATGAGATGTCGGATGTGTTATCTCGGTCCAAACGCTCATGCCCTATCTGCGCATTCAGGTCCACCCGTGGGTAATATCCCCCTTGGCCAACCCTCTGCTCTTCCTCTGAGGCTTCAAAGTTGTACCAGCTGGCTTTCACCTCGGGGTTCCCTGCAACCGAACGAGAGATCGCATCGTTAAGAGAACTTACGGGTTCGGCCCATGCTGGGGCTGCTGAGATCACTAACGCAGCCAGAAATAAACGATTGCTCATTTTCTAATCTGCCTTTCAAAATCGTCGGTAAAATACACTGATTAATTTTTAACCAGCAGTCGTGTATTTCAAGATAGACGACAGCGGTATGTAAAGACAGCTTTACACCTAAAAAATTAGGGATTAATTATTCAAGAAAAGATAGAATCGGCCGATATTTAACCAGATGTCGCGGCACCACTGTAAACAGAGACACTAAAAACAGAGAAACCTCAGGTTGTTTTTCAATCAGAAGTTTCTTTTATTTCTCTGTCAGCACCATTTTTGGCTTAATTCAGTTTACTGATCGGTTGTTTAGTCAGGAGTAGTATTTGTGCGTTTAAGAATCGGTACATGGGTAACAAACAGTCTGTTTGCGCTGTTCCTTCTGGGTACATCAGCCAGTGTTACGGCCAATTCGTCAGCAGAAAACCTCGCAAGCCTGAGTAATATCCAGAATCTGGCCGAAAGCCGTTATGGCAATCTGGCGGCCGATTCAGTGAGTCGCTGGCGCCACCTGTTAGATGCTAGCTACAGCTTGCCCGAGCGGGAAAAGCTCCAGAAAATCAATAAGTTCTTTAATCTTCACGTATACTACGACGAAGATAAAAAAATCTGGCAGAAAGCTGATTACTGGGCCACACCACTTGAAACGCTGGCCCGTGCACGCGGCGACTGCGAAGACTTCACCATCGCCAAATATATATCACTGCGTCTGCTGGATATCCCCGCAAACAAATTAAAGCTAACGTACGTTAATCTTTATCCGGTAATCGGAGATAATAACGAAAAACAAGCGCATATGGTGTTGGCTTATTACCCGGACGAACAGTCAGATCCGCTTATTCTGGATAACTTACAAGGTAAAATATTACCCGCATCCAAGCGCCCAGAATTAAAACCAGTGTTCAGCTTTAATGACTCCACAATGTGGGTCGATGGCCAACAAAGCGATGTAAAGCCACAGTTACGCCTTAGCAGTTGGCGCGATGTTTTGAGTCGTATGCATGACGATGGCCTGTAATAAATTACAGTCATCGCCATACTATTCTGATTAAGCCCCTGCAAAGATTAAAGGTCAGTTATTAATGTACCGTTGGTCACCAGATCCTGAACCAAAGCAGACTGATCCACCACGTTGTTGACGGTATAGGCACTGACCAGATCCACATTTTCCAGTACGATCACCTGTTCCACATCACCCGCATTAAAGCCACCGGCAAAGTCACCATCGGTGCTGATCTGCACCACCGTATCGCCATCCCCGTTCAACTCGAAGTGCAGGAAGTGGGTCAGATCCCCTCCGCCTTCTCCGTCGAGTAGTTCACTCAGGTTCAGTGCATCCCCTCCGCTGGCAGGCAAACTGCTATCAAAGTCCGTAATGGTATCTGTTGCGGGGGTTCCGGCGACACCGCCATCATTCAGCTGCCATACAAAGGTATCTGAACCGGTACCGCCGATCAGTGTGTCGTCACCCATCCCACCAATCAGGGTGTCATCTCCGGCATTCCCCGAAAGCTGGTCATTACCGGCCATGCCATTGAGGGTATTGGCCAGTTCATTCCCGCCAAGTGCATTGCCAGTGCCGTCACCGTTCAGGTCACTCAGTGTGCCGCTCATATTGATCTCAATCGTATCGCTAGCAGAGTCCTGATCACCGTCGGTCACGTTAATACCTGCACTGATATTGAAGTCCTGCGCTTCAGTCAGGTAATTCACCGTCAGCTCGTTAGGGACTAATTTATATGCCCCACTATCGGATTCAAATACGATAAACATAAAATCATCCAGACCAACATCAGATGCGTTAATGGTCACTGTGTCGTTGTCTGAAACCGTCACAACATTGCTGGAGACGCCGGCCGGCAGAGCAGTATAGGTAAATCCATCAACCCCGAGGTTTTCCAATTCGGAAGGCTTCACACTGTAAACGGTATATCTCAGGTCGGCCGTACCGTTCCCTACGATATCCACCTTCAGACTCATACTGGTCACGTTCTGATCAAAGCTCATGAACAGGTGATCATCCTTATCGGTATCCGCATCAACATTCTGCCCCGTTCCCACCCCCATCGTATTTGCGCTGGTGTTTACTGTACTGCGAATATACGCACTGCTACCTGCCTCATATTCATACCCATAGAACAGTGTTTGAATAGGGTCTTCGAGCGCGCCGTTAGATGAGAGCCGGAAACTGCTGGTGTTACCACCTGAGAGGTTTGCAGCAATTCCGATATCACTGGCCACCGTTTGAATAGCCATATACTGATGGTAGGTATAAGTGCTCAAGTCATCATTCAGCGTCAGAGTAAATACGGTCGTATCATCCGCCAACTTACCTGTCACCGTTTTACTACCGGCATCACTGGTGATCGTGATCGGTTCTTCATTGGCATACAGGTCAACACTTGTATTCACCGTCCCCCAACTGAAGTTCTCGGGTGTATCGGCAGAGGAATCCAGATTAATGGCACCCAGAATCTGACCAACCCCATTTAGACCGGAGCCGTCTGACACAGAGAGAATTTCCGGTTGATCATCCACCTGACTGATAGTCAGCAGACCCGGTACGTCAGGGGTATCACCATCGATATCCGTTGCTATCACCTGGAAAGATACACTGTCCAGATCACTGCCGGGATCGTGAGTCACCGGATTAAGC
>JAGSHA010000152.1 GCA_023954795.1 Oceanospirillaceae bacterium
ACAGATGGTGGCGCAAGCAGATATGCTGTATCTGGTGACTGTAATCGATATCACCAAACGTAAGCGGCTGGAGGCGGCGTTACAGCGGGCGAATGATCAGCTGGAACATAAGGTGCTGGAGCGCACTCAAGCGTTGCAGGAAGCGCAGACTGAGCTGGTGCAAGCGGAGAAAATGGCGGCGTTGGGGCGTATGTCATCCGCGGTTGTACATGAGCTCAATCAGCCACTCACCGCAATGCGGACCTATCTGGCCATCTGCCGTCACCTGTTGAGCGATGAAAATTCGATGCTGGCTGATAATCTGACCCTGATTGACGATCTGACTCAGCGTATGGCATTGATCACCCAGCAGCTGAAAACCTTTGCCTTCAAAAAACCAGATGCACTGGTGCCGGTTAAACCGGTCAATGCACTGGATCAATCGCTGGTGCTGTTCCGTGACAGAATCCGCCAGGATGGTATCAAACTGGTACTGGAAAGCAGTGACCCGACACTGGCGATATTGGGAGACAATGCGCGATTGGAGCAGGTATTTGTCAACCTGATTAAGAACGCCTGCGATGCGATGAATGGCTTGGAAGCAGAGAAAATGTTAACCATCAGGATCGCGGCTGAATCCCAAAATTCAGATGCTCACGTCCGTATATCGGTATCAGACAGCGGCGGGGGGATTGAACCTGAAAACGTCGAGCACCTGTTTGATCCATTCTTCACCACCAAGTCGATCGGTGATGGCTTAGGATTAGGCTTATCCATTGTCAGCTCCATTGTGCGGGACCTTAATGGTCGGATCAGTGCTGAAAACAGGGTTGAAGGTGGGGCCTGCTTTACCGTTATACTGCCGCGCTATGTATGCCCTCAAAGCGTCGAGAGCAGCAATAATGACACTCTAAATCCAGATCACCCGGAGAACTCCTGATGCGCGGCACTGTAATGCTAATCGACGATGAAGCGATGATCCGCCAGTCCACTGAGCAGTGGCTGAAGATTGCCGGGTTTGAGGTGCAGAGTTTTGAACATGCCGAAGCGGGGTTGGCGGCGCTGGATGATCAGTTCCCCGGCATTATTGTCTCTGATGTCAAAATGCCCGGTATGGACGGGTTAGCTTTGATGGCTGAAGCGCAGCGGCGTATTCCCGAACTGCCGGTGATCCTGATTACCGGTCACGGTGATGTGGATATGGCGATCAAAGCGATGCGCGAGGGGGCGTATGACTTTATCGAAAAGCCCTTTGTGCCTGAGCGCTTGGTGGAAACGATCCACCGCGCCTGTGAAAAGCGCCAGTTGATGGTGGAGAACCTGCGTTTACAGCAGAACCTCTCCTCCCAGTCGGGTTTGGATGCAAAGCTGATTGGTATCTCACCCTCTATCCAGCGTCTTAAGCGGGAGTTACTGAAGTGTGCGGAGTTGGACACCAACGTGATCATCTACGGCGAAACCGGCACGGGTAAAGAGCTGGTGGCGCAATGCCTGCATGAGTTTAGTGGGCGCGCGGCGCACAACTTCGTTCCGCTTAACTGTGGTGCTATTCCTGAAGCCCTGATTGAAAGTGAGCTTTTCGGACACGAAGCGGGGGCGTTCACCAGTGCAGATAAGCAGCGGGTGGGCAAGTTTGAGTATGCCGATGGCGGTACGCTATTTCTTGATGAGATCGAGAGCATGCCCGCTAACCTGCAGATCAAGTTATTGCGTGCATTGCAGGAAGGCGTGATTGAACGCCTGGGGTCCAATCAGCCGATGTCGGTGGACCTGCGTATCGTCGCGGCGTCTAAGGCGGATCTGCGCAGTGATGATCAGTTCCGTCAGGATCTCTACTACCGGCTGAACGTCACTCAACTGCATATACCGCCGCTGCGTGAACGTATTGAAGATGTTCCTCTGTTGTTTGCGCACTATGCCCGACAGGCTGCGGGACAGCATCAGAGGGAGCTGCGTCGTACCACTGCACAGGATATTCAGAACCTGCAACAGTACAACTGGCCGGGTAATGTGCGTGAACTGAAGAATATCGCTGTGCGGTATGCGTTGGATGGCTCATTGGCGGTGGCGGATGTGCTCTATCCACAAGAACCGATGATGTCGGTTGAACCGGAGGAGAGTACGTTATCGCTGGCGGCTCAGGTGGCGAACTTTGAGAGCAAAGTGCTGGGTCGTTCCCTGTCCCGTCATCAGGGCAATATCAAAGCGGTTATGGATGAGCTGGATCTGCCGCGTCGTACGCTTAATCAAAAGATGGCGAAATACGGATTGAACCGCAGTGATTTTTTACCGGAAAGTGAATGAGCAAAATTTTGCCTATCTGACCAGATTACTCTGATCTGGTTGTTTAATGCCCATCTGTTGAGCGGGTTTTAGCTGTGGATGTGTCCCTATGACATGTTTCGTCGGCAATCCCATGCCGTCTTTACGATGAATTCATGCTTCTGGGTTACGGATAAGCAAAATATTGCTTATGGTTACGTACGCGATAAGCAATATTTTGCTTATCGCACTATGACAGGGATGTGGTTTAATAAATAAAATTCATAAAAATCAATAGGATATGATTTTTGTTGAAGTTGGCCCCCTCCTTGCAATATCTAAATCACTCTTGTTCTAAATAACAATAACCACCAATTAAGGGTATTGAGATGAAAACCAGCAAACGCACTTTTCTGAAAGGTCTGGGGATTACACTGGCGATCAGCGCCGCAATGGGCACCGCCGGTCTGGCGCAGGCTGCTGAAAAGCGCGCCTACATTCTGGCAACGGCGTCAACGGGCGGTACGTATTATCCGGTCGGTGTTGCACTGGCGACGCTGACAAAAGTTAAGCTGGAGCCAAAACACAAGTTGTCTCTGTCTGCGATCAACTCCGCCGGTTCCGGTGAAAACGTTAAGTTGTTGCGTGAAAATGAAGCCCAGTTTGCCATCATGCAGGGCCTCTATGGCGCGTGGGCATGGAGCGGTGAAGGTCCGGTGAAATCATCTGGTCCGCAGAAACAACTGCGCTCAGTATCGATGTTGTGGCAGAACGTTGAACAGTTCGTCGTTAAATCAAAATACGCTAAATCCGGTACCATCGAAGATCTGAACGCGTTTGGCGATACCAAGTTCTCCATCGGTAAGAAAAACTCCGGCACAGAAGGCTCCGGTCGTCAGATTCTGGGTGGTGTAGGGATTGATGCAAACGGTTTTGATCTGGCGTACATGGGTTATGGTGCCAGCGCGGATGCGCTGCAGAACGGTACCATCGACGGTATGAATATCCCAGCGGGTGTACCAACCAGTGCAATCACCCGTGCGTACGCTGCATTGGGTAGCGATATGACGGTACTGGACTTCACTGATGAGCAGATCAAAGAAGCCAACGGCAAATACAATCTGTGGACCCGTTTCGTGATTCCGGCAAACACCTATCCGGGACAGACTAAAGATATCAACACCATGGCACAGCCGAACTTCCTGGCAGTTCGTGATGATATTTCTGACGATGATGTCTACATGATCACTAAAACGATCTATGAAAACCTGCCTTTCCTGAACGGTATCCATAAGGCGACTAAAGCCATGGCGCTGGAAAAAGCGATCGCGGGTCTGCCTGTACCGCTGCACCCGGGTGCTGCGCGATTCTATAAAGAGATGGGATTGGCTATTCCTGCACACCTGACCGTCAAGTAAGGCCGTCACAGAGGCGGGAGGCTATCAGGCTTCCCGCTCTATCCCTCGCTACGCGTAATTTCTGGCACAACTTCTGGACAATATCATGAGTTCCGATACCCCTGTTACCGATCAGGACACAGCTGAGAAGCTGAAAAGCATGGAGCTGACGCAGCGCCCTGATGATTCTTTTGCCGGTCGCTTTATCTACTGGGCAGGTGTGGCCTTCGCACTGGCTCATATCTATTTCAATACATTAGGCACGTTGTCTGAGCTGTGGGTATCCGCTATCCACTTTGCCGGGTTTGCGCTGATCTGTGGCCTGATGGTACCGATGGTCCGGTGTAAAACTGAATCTGGACGTCGCTTGACCTTAATGCTTGATCTGCTGATCGGGGTCGCAGCCATATTCTGTACGCTCTACCTGATGGGGTTTGAAGATGCGCTGTACGAGCGCGGGGTGAAATTTGCTGAAGCGGACTGGGTGTTCTCAGTGTGTGCGATCTTCATCACATTGGAGATGGCGCGCCGGACAACCGGTTGGTTTATTCCAAGCATGATTATTGTGGCGCTCACCTATGTATTCTGGTGGGGGCAGTACGTGGACGGTGTGTTTGGTTTCCCCGGCTTGAGCCTGGAAACCCTGCTGTACCGCAGCTATTTTTCGTCTGAGGGGATGTTCGGTCAGATCGCCCGTATCTCCTGGACGTATGTGTTTATGTTTATTCTATTCGGTGCTTTTCTGGTGAAGTCAGGTGCCGGAGATTTCATTATCGAATTGTCCCGCTGTGCGGCGGGTCGCTTCGTGGGTGGGCCTGGGTTTGTCGCGGTCCTTGGTTCCGGGCTGATGGGATCGGTATCCGGTTCTTCTGTGGCGAATACCGTATCGACCGGTGTCATCACTATTCCCCTGATGCGACGTGCGGGTTTCCCGGCAAAGTTTGCGGCAGGTGTTGAGGCTGCGGCTTCAACGGGTGGGCAGCTGATGCCGCCTGTGATGGGGGCTGGGGCCTTCATTATGGCGTCTTACACCCAGATCCCTTACGTGGACATCATCTCTATCGCTGCGTTGCCTGCCCTGTTGTATTTTCTGTCAGTGGGTTTCTTCGTACGGGTTGAGGCGATGCGTAGCCATGCCCATGCGGTTGAAAGTGATACCCGTCCGGTGGGTGAGGTGTTTAAGGATGGTTGGCATTACCTGTTACCGCTGGTGGTATTAGTGGCGTTGCTGATCTACGGTTTCACACCGACCTATGCTGCGGGCTTCTCAATCATTTCGGTGGTGGCGGCCTCGTGGTTATCAAAAAATCCGATGGGCTTTAAAGATATATTGGATGCGCTGGCTCAGGGCTCTAAAAACATGGCGACAACGGCGATGTTACTGATCTCTGTCGGATTGGTAGTGAATGTGGTGGCTATGACGGGTATCGGTAATACCTTCTCGTTGATGGTGACTGATTGGGCTGGCGGTAGTTTGCTGATTACCATTGTATTGGTGGCGCTGGCATCACTGATTTTGGGGATGGGATTACCGGTCACTGCGTCTTACATCGTATTAGCAACCTTGTCGGCACCTGCGTTATACAGCCTGATCGCTGAAAGCCAGTTGCTGGATATGATGGTGTCTGGCACTTTGCCTGAAGCGGCGCGCACTATCTTCCTGTTGGTGGATATGGAAAAAGCAGCATTGCTGACATCACCGATGAGTGAGGTGGATGCACAGCAGTTGTTGTCGCTGGTGCCGGGAGACTTCAGACACCAACTGCTGGAACAGGCGCTTGATCCATCTGCGCTGGCGATGGCACTGTTGTCTGCTCATATGATCATCTTCTGGTTGTCGCAGGACAGTAACGTCACGCCGCCTGTTTGCCTGACGGCATTTGCTGCGGCAGCGATCGCTAAAACGCCACCGATGGCCACGGGTTTTATGGCGTGGAAAGTGGCAAAAGGGCTCTATATTGTGCCGTTGTTGTTTGCCTATACCTCCTTTATTGGCGGCAGCTGGGAGGAGGTGTTAAGCATTTTTGCCTTTGCATGCGTAGGTATCTATGCATTGGTGGGCTTCATGGAAGGTTATCTTGAAAGTCGCCTAAATCTGGTGCTACGTCTGATCTGTGGCGTGCTGGGTGTAGTGTTGCTTTGGCCGCATGGTATCTTGCTGCTCAATCTGGTCGCTGCTGCTGCCTTTGTTGGTATTTTTATCTACAGTCGTAAGCAGGTGGTGTCTGAAGTTCAGACCGCTTAAATTGTTGTAGTTAACCGAAGAGGGCTTGAGATCGGGTATTGGTCTCAGGCCCTGTTCATTTGTGCCGCAGAGGAAAGGCTGTCTTTCCTTTCCTGTTTTTCCTGCCTTGGTTACTCTTGCCTGCTCAGACTAGTCGACTTCAGAGAGCATCATGACAACCTTATCCCCCGAAACAGCCGTGAACAAAGCGCCCATCGATAAAGCGGTATGTATTTGTAAGAAAGTACGTACCAATGAATTTATGGCGAAAATCACTGAACACAAAGCGTTTACAGTCGATGAAGCACGGGACGTGACCGGTGCGAATACGGGGTGTGGTGCATGTTACGAAACAGTCGAAACGCTGGTGGCAAAAGCTAAAGCTCAATCGATCGCTTAGCAAAACCTCCAGCTTTCCCTGATGTTATCCCTGGCATCGGAACGTCAGGGAAGGGTAAGGAGAGGACGGTATGAGCAGCGGCAATGCTGCTCAGGCATTATCGTTTAACGCATGTACAGTCCTTACCACTGCGCTTGGCCTCGTAAAGGGCGTTATCTGCCCGAGCCAGTAACGTGCGAGGATCGTCGCCGTTTTTGTATTCGGTGATTCCCACACAGGCTGTGACATTCACAATCGTATGCTCATCGGCAGGTACATTGTGATTTCTCAGGTTTTCACGAATACGATCCGCGAGCGTGATCGCTCCCTCGCAGTCGGTGGATGGTAACAGGACGGCGAATTCCTCACCGCCATATCGGTAGGCTGAATCATTCGTACGCAATCCAGCTTTGATTAGCGTGCCGAATGTTTCCAACACAAGGTCCCCGACCATGTGCCCGTAAGTGTCATTCACCCGTTTGAAGTCATCCAGATCCAAAAAACAGAGTGAAAGGGCATGGTTGTATCGGCGTGAGCTTTCGATCGCCAGATCGAGTTGTTGATAGAAACAGCGTGAATTGCTCAGGCCTGTCAGTGCATCCGTGATGCTCAGCTCACGGTAAGTCCGTTCGCGTTCTATCAGTTCAAATTCAGCTTTTTTACGGGCACTGATGTTGCTTAAGGTTTCGATCGCACCGATAACGTTGCCTTGATTGTCTTTCAGGCTGGCTGCGGTAAAGTGCAACCATTCGCCGTTGGCTCCGCATTCGGGGAAAAAGTCTTCGGCTTCATACGCATCAGGTATCAGTTCAGAGGTGCGGTACTTGTCCTGGTAATAGTGCTGAACATCAGCATCGTGGCCTCCATCCAGAATAAGGTCTGCGAGGCATGGGCGGGGGGATTGATAGAAAGGTTTCCATTGATCAGAGGTGCCAACCATCTCTTCTCTGCTTAACCCTGAAAGTGCTTCAATCGCACTGTTCCAATGCAGAATAACGTGGTTGTTATCTATCACAAACGTGGGTAATGCGATCCTATCGAAGACCTGTAACATCAATGATGGGTCTGACTTGCTTTCCTGATCCTTGGAGAGCGCTCCGTTAATTTCGGTTGTTGCCATAACAGCGCTATAACTCTTTGTAGCGGGAATTATCCCGTAGTGACTCTCTAAGTTAATCGAAGCC
>JAGSHA010000256.1 GCA_023954795.1 Oceanospirillaceae bacterium
GGAGAACTGGAAAGCAATCTCCGTTGCCGACCTTTTTCCGCCCGTATTACCCGCATAGAGAACAACCGGATCTGGTTTCACGCGGGAGAAAGCACAGGCATCAAGCCGGGTGACAAATTTAACGTTCTGCACCGCTCAACATTCTTTGATGTACAAATGCGACCGACCCACCAGCTGAGCAACACCAAACGAACGCTGGTCGTGGATGAAGTACACCCGAACTTCATCCAAGGTCACCTGGTGAATATCGCCCAGCATCAGAACATCCTGCCGGGCGATATTGTCGTATCAGACTAAATCAATATCCAAGCCTGATTGCGGAAAGGATCCTTAAGTACGCTGACCGCGGATATTGATTTCAACACGACGGTTCTGGGCCCGACCGGATGCAGAGCCGTTATCAGCAATCGGATAGCGCTCTCCGTATCCCTGCGTACTGATACGCAGACGCTCGATCCCAGAGCCAGCGAGATAATTTGCCACCGCCGCCGCACGCGCTTCAGATAACTGCTGATTGTATTCGAAGCTACCCGTACTGTCGGTGAAGCCATCCACCGCCATCACGGTCTTATCAAACTTTATCAGCACCTTAACCACAGAATCCAGGACTGGATAGAAACCGCCATCGATACGTGTGGAGTCGGTCCCAAAGGTCACGTTGCCCGGCATAATCAGACGAATATCATCGCCCTGTCGCTGAACGCTCACGCCGGTTCCTTCCAGCTCCTGACGTAATAGCGCTTCCTGCTGGTCCATGTAATAACCAATACCACCACCTACTGCGCCACCCACTAGCGCGCCCGTCAGCGCACCTCTGCCACGATCTTTTTTACTTGATACCGCAGCTCCCAATACAGCACCGGCAACAGCACCGATACCGGCCCCTTTAGCAGCATTGCCGGTTTTTTGTTCGCGGGTATACGGATCAATCGTCTGACAACCTGACAACACCGCAGCAGTAATACATACGTAAATTAACTTTCTCATAGCAATCTCTCTTAAAAACTTGAACGGCAGGCTCACCCAGTATGTTTCCAGTCTACTTTTGCTAACTGAACCATAGCTTAAACAGCCCGTCATACCGCATACATGTTTCTGATTTCTTACAAAACCGAAAAGCTGTCATTTATCCCTAGTCACCCCCCTGAACAACCGATAAAATGACCGATTAGTAACAGAAACACTTTTTTGAACACCGCTACCCAAAAACGGTGTCATGAAACGGTGTTAACTGGGCACACAGGCCATCGTGGTGCCGAAAATTTCAGCCACACTCATTGAGTACATCCAATCCAAGGAGTTCCCTTTGTCTCAGCTGCCTCTCATCGTAGGTTTTGGTGGTATCAACCCTGCGGGTCGCGCATCATTTCATCACGCTTATCGACGCCTGATTATTGACAAGCTGGATACCCAAAGCCGAGAGACAACCCTTATTGGATTGGCAACACTGACCGGACTCGCCAGCTATGAAGATGGCCATTACAAAAACAGCACTGGCGAAACACTTTCCGTACAGGATCTGCTGACTTCAGTTGAACAACAGGTACTGGACAACACCCTGATCCGAAAAATTCATCCGGACTGGTTTGACGTCAACAAAGTGATGTTTAACAAACCGGCGAAACTGAAATGCAGCGAAGGGGAACTTCGATTTCAGTTACGTAAACGCCAGATGCCACAAAATGTCCCCGCCAACTGGCAGGTAACTGAGTCTGCACCCGGTGTATTCGACATTGTGGTTTCAGAATCCCTGGACGTTATTTTCCCGGATACTAAAGAAGCGCAAGTCAAAGCTGCGGGGCAGCTGCCAACAGGCTTTGAGCCCGGCAAGCTGTATCAATCCCGCAACCACCCGCGCAATCTTCAGATGACCGTATTCGGTGCATCAGATGCATTACGCTCCAGCGGCATCCCCTTTGAACAGATCGCAGCAAAAGTCTCTCCAGACCAAGTGGGTGTCTATGCCAGTAACTCTATCGGCCAGCTGGATGACTTTGGCTTTGGTGGTCTGACAAAGTACCCCGCACTGGGCAAACGTACCACCTCCAAACAGATGCCACTGGGTTATGCCCAGATGCCTGCCGATTTTGTTAACGCATACGTACTGGGTAGCGTTGGTGTTACCGGTGGCGCACTCGGCGCATGTGCAACGTTCCTCTATAACCTACGCAGTGCCGTGAACGATATTCGCTCTGGCCGGCGCAAAGTTGTGCTGGTTGGTGGCAGTGATGCACCTGTCACACCCGAAGTTATAGAAGGCTTCCGCGTGATGGGCGCACTGGCTGAAGATAAAGACCTGCTGGCATTGGATGGACTCTCATCCCTTTCAGACGAAGATTATCGCCGGGCCTGCCGACCGTTTGGACAGAACTGTGGCTTCACGATGGGCGAATCCAGCCAGTTTGCGCTACTCATGAGCGACGATCTGGCCATGGAACTCGGAGCCCAGGTGTTCGGTGTTGTGCCTGATGTTTTCGTGAACGCCGATGGTCATAAGAAATCAATTTCTGCACCGGGTGTGGGTAACTACATTACACTCGGCAAAGCCGCTTCAATGGTACGTGAGATGCTAGGTGAGGAATCCCTGCAGCAGCGTAGCTTTGTACAGGCGCACGGTACAAGTACGCCCCAGAACCGCGTGACCGAATCTCATGTCATCAATGAAACAGCGAAAGCATTTGGCATCGAAAGCTGGCCGGTTGCGGCAATAAAGTCATATCTGGGCCACTCTCAAGGGACCGCAGGCGGAGATCAGCTGAGCACCTCACTGGGAACATGGGCTTACGGCTACATTCCGGGCATTTTGACCACGCCCGCATTCGCTGACGATATCCACCAGAGCAACCTGCAGCTGAGCAATCAGCATATCGAAGTCGGTGCTCAGGGTGTGGACAGCGTGCTACTGAACTCTAAAGGATTTGGTGGCAACAACGCGTCTGCCCCAGTGCTTGGTCCACATATCGCCGAGAATATGCTGCGTCGTCGTTATGGCGAAAGCGCTATGACTGAATATCTAAAGAAGCGAGAACAGGTAAGTGCTGTCGCGGCAGCGTACGACGAAGAAGCGACTCAGGGTACCGCTCGCCCGATCTACCTTTACGACCACAATGTACTTGGTGGTGATGACCTGCAGATCACGGATAAAGAGATCCGCCTGCCAGGATACGAAAACCCTGTGGATCTGGCTGTCGAGAATCCTTACAAAGACCTCTGCTGATACCCGGCTATGAACAGCCTGAGTAAGGCTGTTCATTCCGTCAAAACTATTCGCATTTGCCGCAGTCCAATTTGGGGTATCCCCCAAAAATCGGCAGAAAACCATGAACATGCGAATCATACTCGTAGCTGGCCTGCTTGGTCTGGTCGGCTGCACATCAAACGCGACCTCTGAACCCAGCTATTACACGCTGAACCTGGATCGGACCCAGCTCTGCTATTCCGGCAACAGTAACTGTCTCAATCTGGAACTGATATATCCTTCTCACAACGAGCATCAGATCGCTCGTGCGTATCAGCTACCGTCGACATCTGACAGCTGGAATGTTCGCCAGTTGGTTAAGCTGATGCTGGCCCCTCCGGGTAAGCAATACGAAGTCAAACAGATCAGCGACTTTAGTTACCTGATACCAAGAAACGTGGCTACCAACAGCGTTTGGTACTATCTGGAACGGGAGCAATACGATCTCTATGAGTCAAACGGAAAGAGTTTCCGCTGACTGAAGCCTATTCAGAGTCTTAGCAAATGACGTGCGGTTGCCGAGGTACATTGTGCCAGCTCTTCCAGACTGATGCCGCGTAACTCAGCAAATACCTCAGCCACCTCACGTACCCGCCTCGGTTGATTGGGTTCACCACGATACCCCGCCAACGGGATATCCGGCGAATCCGTTTCCAGTACAAATGCATCCAGCGGAAGATGCGTTGCTATCCTGCGTAATTTTTTCGCCCGGTCGTAGGTGAGACTCCCGCCCACGCCTAACTTAAATCCCAGTTCGATATATTGCACAGCCTGCTGCTCGCTGCCGGAATACGCATGAACAATCCCACCTCGCGTCAACTTAAACCGCCGCAACAGTTTCAACACCTGATCGTGGGCTTTTCTGACATGCAGTAAGACAGGCAACTGAAACTGCCTGGCAATCTCCAGCTGCCTTGTGAACAACTCGATCTGCTTTTCCTGATCCAGATTCGGTACAAAGAAATCCAGCCCGATCTCTCCCACCGCAACCACTGGTTTAAAGGACAACAGCTGCTCTAGCTGAGCCAGATCTGAGGCCTTATGCTGATCCAAAAAGCATGGATGCAAACCCAATGCAGGATACAGTCCCTCGGCATCACAGGTCGCCAATAGCCCAGGCCAATCACCTGCCGTTACACCAGGAACCACAAAGCGGGTTACGTTGTCCGACCGGGCATCAGCCAACAGCTGGTCGCGCCAGCCATCGAACACCGCAAAGTCCAGATGACAGTGCGTATCAATCAGTTGAATACTCATGATCCGATAATAGCAAAAAGCCCGCTAACAGAGAGCTGCTAGCGGGCTTTTAGAAAGACCTTAACGTACGGGAATCAATGTTCGCGTGTAGCGCGGAACAGCACGTCCGGCCAACGTTCCTGTGTCAGGCTTAGATTGACACGCGTCGGTGCCAGATAGGTCAGCAAGCCAGCGCCATCGTAGCCGATGTTGTCATAAGCTTTGCGCTTAAAGTCCGCCAGCATCTTCTCGTCGTCACACTCCACCCAACGGGCCGTGTTCACGTTAACGGCTTCGTACACACAATCCACTTTGTACTCATCCTTGAGGCGGAACATAACCACATCAAACTGCAGCTGACCCACAGCCCCCAACACCAGATCATTGTTCTTCTCTGGCATAAACAGCTGTACCGCGCCCTCTTCAGACAGCTGCTGCAAACCTTTCTGCAACTGCTTCATCTTCAGCGGATCGATAGGGCGAACCCGACGGAAAATCTCCGGCGCAAAGTGCGGGATACCTGTAAATTTAAGAGCTTCACCTTCGGTAAACGTATCGCCAATCTGAATCGTACCGTGGTTATGCAGACCGATAATGTCACCAGACCACGCCTCTTCGACGTTTTCCCGATCACCTGCGACAAAGGTCACCGCATCGGCAACCTTCACATCCTTGTTGATGCGGGTATGCTTCATCTTCATACCACGA
>JAGSHA010000370.1 GCA_023954795.1 Oceanospirillaceae bacterium
AATGGGGGTAGAGAGTGTTTTCTCGCCCCTGCTGCTCACCCTTGAAAGACCTCCAGCAAATCCGGCTTACGATGCACCCCTAACTTCTGATACGCCCGCTTCCTATACGTCACGATACTCGATTCGGCGAGATTGAGTTTGCGGGCGATGGTTTTGGCCGTATGACCCGCCACAATCAGTTCACAAATCTGGGCCTCGCGTTCTGAGAGGCCTGCTGCCAGCAGATGTTTTTGTACCCCACGTCCCTGACGTTCCTCCCGAAAATGGCGCAGTAACAGCGAGCTGATCAAAGCGCTGCTTTGTTCTAAAAACGTGATCTCCTGCTCACTAAATCCTGCTTCAGCGGAGCGGTAGAAGTTGATGTAGTAGAGTCGGCCACTTTCTTCGTCATTGGCGGCGATGGCGAACTTCTCCTGAATATCCGGCACGTTGTAAAAGCGGCGTCGATACACGGGGGAGAGGGTTTTACGCAGCAGCAGTTCACAGGCCGGTTGGGTGGGGTGCTCAGCGGCTTCGGCGGCAAGCTTGGCCAGCAATGGGTCGTTGAGATAATTGCCTTCCATATAGAGCGAGGCGAGCTGTAAGCCCAGTTCCGGACGCTGGATATTGTGGGCGAGTCGGCAGCGGGGGCTGTCCCAACTATCGCAGAACTCAAACACCATGTACTGATCAATGCGGGCGATCTTACCCATCAAACTGAAGAAACGCGGATAAAAGCGTTCATAGCCGATCGCTTCGATGGTCGCAGCCATTGGCAGGTTAATCTGGTCGAAGAGCGTGTCAGCCGTCATAGAGGGGTATCCGTGATGTGCGGGTATCAACGATGAAGTCAGTATCTCTTATTCTAGATCGGTTTTTGTCACTTTTTTAAGGGGACAAGCACCTTCGCTCAGAAGCATAGGCTGAATAGGACAAGAACAATTACATCAGCTATGGGCAGTTGTGATCTGCCCATGTGAGGAGTCCTGCTCATGCATTTCCCCGATAGCTCACCACGAGCATCACTGTATTACGATTATCAGATCTACCCATTTCGTCGCCCGCCGGAACTGAGCGGTGACACCCTCCAGCATAAGGTGGTGATTATTGGTGCCGGTCCGGTGGGTCTGGTCACGGCGCTGGACCTCGCCCGTTATGGTATCCCGTCTGTATTGATTGAAGCCGATGTGCAGGTATCACAGGGCAGCCGTGCCATTGTATTTACCCGCCGTTCGATGGAGATATTGCAGCAGGTGGGGGTGACGGAGCGGATGCTGGAGAAAGTGCTGCCGTGGCGTTGTGGTAACTCCTACTATCGGGGTGAGCGGGTGTTCCGCATGGAAGCGCCTTACGATGAGGATGATCGCTTCCAGCCGATGAACAACCTGCAACAACAGTATCTGGAAGAGTATCTGGTCGATCAGGTATTGGCCGAACCGTTAATCGATCTGCGCTGGGGCACCAAGGTCATTGCGATCGACAATCAGCCGGATGGCGTGCAACTGACGCTGGATACATCGGAAGGAGAGTATCAGTTACACAGTGACTGGCTGGTCGCGGCAGACGGTGCGAAGTCGGCGATTCGTGGCATGTTGGGGCCGCGTATGGAGGGGGACTCCTACACCGGCAACTTTGTTATTGCGGATATTAAGATCGATATCGATCTGCCAACTGAACGGCGGGCGTATTTTGATCCCGAGTGGAATCCGGGCAACACCATTCTGATGCACCGGGAACCGGAAGGGATCTGGCGTCTGGATTACCAATTGCCGGAGGGTGAAACCGCAGAAGAGGCGTTGGCACCGGAATCCCTGAACAAACGTATTCAGGCCCAGCTCGATATGATCGGCGTGGATGCGCCGTGGGAGATGGACTGGTGTTCGGTGTATTCAGCCCGTGCGATGACTTTGCCAGATTATGTGCATGATCGCGTACTGTTTACTGGAGATGCCGCCCATATGCTGCCGATCTTTGGTGTCCGTGGTGCCAATACCGGCTGGCAGGATTGCCATAACATGGCGTGGAAGCTGGCCTTTGCGATCAAAGGCTGGGCGCCGGAGCATCTGCTGGCGAGTTATTCGCAGGAGCGCGTGACTGCCGCCCGCGAGATCATCGATGAGGCGAGTAAAAGCACCCGTTTTATGACGCCACCGGATCGGGGTTTCCGTTTGTTACGGGATGCGACGCTGTCACTGTCTTTAACGCAGCGGTTTGTACGACCGCTGTTCCACTGGCGGACCTCCCGTGCGCACGACTACCTGGATAGCGTGTTGAACTGTACGCGGGATGACAATGGTGAGTTTAGTGATGGGCCGGTGAAAGGCGCACCGTTGCAGAATATCCGCCTGGGTGAGGATGACTATCTGTTTGACCGTTTGGGGGCCTCTATCTATCTGCTCTATTTCAGCGCTCAGGCGGAACTGCCCATGGCACTGACGTTGTTAAAGGATGCGGTGACCCGCAGCGGCGTGCCATTTGAGGTGGTGCAGGTCAGTCGTACGCCACTGGCGTCACAGAGTCATCAGGTGATCCATGATCCCGAAGGACATATGCATCAACGCTACGATGCCTCAGAAGGGACCAGTTATCTGGTACGCCCGGATCAGCATGTATCAGCCCGTTGGAAACAGTTTGATAACGGTGACCTGCTGACCGCCATGAAACGTCTGATTAACCTGTCTTAAGGAGGCTGAGCCATGAACCAAGAAACAATAGGTCACACAACAATGAGTCACAACACACTGAGCACAACCGCACTGGAGCGGGTTTATGATCAGCTGGCAGAAGGCATTACACAGGCAGGGGCTGATAAAGAAGCGCTGTTTCTGACCAAGCTGGCGTTGCTGTTGGCGAACCAGATCGGTGATGCGGATCAGGTGGCTGGATCCATTGATGAAGCCTTGAAGAACCTGTAACGGAGCCGTTAGATAATAAAAAGCCGCCTCTGGGAAGGGCGGCTTTTTGCGTTCTCGGGAGAACAATGCCGCTTTTACATGCTGGTACGATTTACCCGTAATTTTCTCGGATGGTTTGAAGAAAACCTGTGTTTACCCTTTTTGCCTAAGCGCTCCATTATGCCTAGGCTTTATGGAAGTGTTTGTGAGCAGTGACCAGCGACTTGAATAACGCCTGTCACATAGTGGGCGATATACGGCGTTTAGCTTGTCATCTCTTCGTGGGGCGGGGCGTCGGGCTGCCATTTTAAGCAACGATGCTGTGGATTCTGGGAGCCCAAGTCTATGGCAGCACAAGGTTTATCATCTAAGGAAGCGGCAGAGCGTCAGGGCCGGTATGGCCCCAATCAATTGCCGGAGGTGTCCGGTGAAAGCCCGTACCTGATTTTCTTGCACCAGTTTAACAGTCCCTTCATCTACGTGTTGCTGGTTGCTGCGGTGGTATCACTCACACTGAACCAGAAGCTCAACGCCTTTTTCATCCTATTCGTACTGCTCATCAATGCCACCATCGGAACTGTGCAGGAATACTCAGCGCAACGGGCTGCGGCCGCCCTGAAAAAGATGGTACCGCAGTATGCCTCGGTACTTCGAGATGGCGTGACCCGTAAAGTGGATGCAACGGAGCTGGTTCCGGGGGATATCGTGTTTCTCGTGACCGGTGATAGGGTGGCGGCCGATCTAAAGCTGATCGAATGTCTTGATCTGCTGATTGATGAATCTCTATTGACCGGAGAGTCACTGGCAGCGGAGAAACAGGCGGATGTTTCATCGCATGATACCAGTCCATTGGCAGAGCGCGTGGATTGCGCTTTTGCTGGCACTATCGTTACCCACGG
>JAGSHA010000318.1 GCA_023954795.1 Oceanospirillaceae bacterium
GAGCGCTTCACTCACGCCTTCCGGCCAGCACGCAGACTTACGGATGGCCATATCCACACCCAGCATCAGGCATTCCAGCTCCACTAATACGGTGCCACTTTCCGCATCGATCAGACGGTGAAAAATACGCAATCGCTTTTCATCAAACGCCAGCAACTGGGACTGAGCCAATACCTCCAGACCTTCGTGTCCCTCCGCGCGGTAATACAGGTTGTTCTGTATGGTAAACGCGCTGAAATTCAGGCGTTCCCGTCCGGCGGCATCCAGCTGAATGGCGTCCAGAATGGTATCGGTTGCCAGCGATAGCATCACCAGCGCGTGCCCTTCGTTCAGGTGGCCGTTGTAGTCACAGGACTCGGCTTTGATCTTACCGTAATGGGTTAGCAGGTATCCGTCCGGGTTGGTGGAGGCGGTGACTGAATAATTCATAGTGGGTTTGAGTCCTTAATGTTCTGATGCGTGAGGCCTGTTCGTAACCTTAGGGTTAACCCATATTCGACGTCAACCTGCACGTGTATCTCGCGTACCGGGGACGACGCTTTCAATCCAAAAACGTCGTATTTGGCCTAAGCTACAGACAAACGCAGCGTCACTCTGGAGGGACGGTATGTCTCAACCGGGCGTTACCCATTTCTTTGACGAAAACACCGGTTCACTGAGTTATGTGGTGGCTGATCCGGCGAGCAATGCCTGCGCGGTGATCGACCCGGTATTGGGATTTGACGGGGTTTCTGCCCGCACCCACAGCAGTGTTGCGGACCCGATCATCGACTTCGTGCTCGCGCAGGGGCTAACGGTACAGTGGATACTCGATACTCACGTCCATGCCGATCATGTGAGTGCGGCCGCGTATCTGCAGGAAAAGCTGGGTGGCCAGATCGGGATTGGCAGTCAGGTCACTGAAGTACAACACACCTTCGCTGTGCTTTTTAATCTGGATGGTTCTTTCAGGTGTGATGGTCATCAGTTCCAGCGTCTGTTCAGTGACGGTGAAGCCTTTCAGATCGGTGACCTGTCAGGCCGGGTCATTCATACACCGGGCCACACGCCAGCCTGCGTCAGCTATCTGATTGAAGACCAGCTCTTCGTGGGTGACACACTGTTTATGCCTGACCTGGGCACTGCCCGTTGTGATTTCCCCGGTGGCAGTGCAGCCATCCTCTACGACTCCATCCAGATCTTATACACCCTGCCTGATGAAACACCGATCTACGTCTGTCACGACTATCCCGGTGAGGGGCGTGATCACTACCATTTTCAAACCACGGTGCTTGAGCAAAAGATGCTGAATCTGCATATCCGTGAAGGCACCACCCAAGCCGCATTTGTTGAAGTTCGCGAAGGCCGCGATAAAACATTGGACCTGCCCACCCTGATGCTGCCAGCGGTGCAGCTGAATATCCGGGGCGGGCGTTTACCCAGGGAAGAGAAGAATGGAATCAGTTATTTGAAAATTCCGCTCAACCAAATGTGAGGAGGCTCCTATGGGCCAACTTCTACGTTGCCTAATCTTCTCGATCCTGACGCTCAATATGAGTGGTTGTTCAGATTCCATCATTAAAAGCTTTGCTTTTCATCCCATGCGTTTCAACGCGGATAACTACAATCTGGAGGACAGTGGCGTACAGGATGTGGAGTTCACCACTGAAGATCAGGTCCGCCTGCATGCGTTTTACCTTCCTAAACCCGACAACCAAAAGCTGGTGTTGTACTTCCACGGCAACTTCGGACATTCACTGCATCGTCTGAACTCAGCCTGGCATCTGGCGCAAACAGGCGTGAACGTGCTGCTGGTGGGGTATCGTGGATACGGACGTAGTGAAGGCGAGCCCAGTGAGGATGGCGTATACAACGATGCCAAAGCGGCATTGCGCTATGCCACTCAAGAGCTGAACTTTGCGCCGGAAAATATCTTTGTCCTTGGACGTTCGTTGGGTTCCGCCGTCGCGGTGGATCTGGCACAAGAGCGCGAGTTTGGCGGCCTGATTCTGGTGGGCACGTTTACCAGCGCACATGAAGTGATGAGCGAAGCCGGGATGGGTTGGTTACGCATGTTTGTGAACCGGCGTCCCTTTGATCAGACCGCCAAGCTGGAGCGGGTGACTGCACCGGCGTTGTTTATCCACGGCGAACGCGATCGGCAGATACCGCTGCAGTTAGCCGAGACGTTGTATCAGAGCTACCCGTCCCCGTATAAAAGCATGGTGACTGTTGCCTACGCCGGACATAACGATATCTTCCATCGCCACAGGGACAAGATCTGGACGCGGATTGCCGCATTTATCGATGCGCCCCAGAAAGAAAAAGGCCGGACGGAGTATTGGCAGGACGTGCAGTGATAAACGCAACCCGGTAGAAATAAATCCGTCCCCTTTACGTCCTTTTAGGCTCGCTGTTTGTTCTAATGCAGCAGAGGTTACGAAGCGGGCTGACAGGCATATGGCCATATGATGCGTGCTTGCTCAGGCACGATATGGCCATCGATGGTCATAAAGTGGATCGATACCTGCCTGTCAGTGGGCGGTAATGCTTCCAGTACGGCGGAGTCCAGCTCGCCATCCTTAAACAGCGCCAGAGGATCAAGCCACTGGCCCCGTTTGGGAATCAGTACTTTGTTAAAACGGTACTCCGGCGATTCACTCCAGTAGGCGGTCATGTGCAGGTGATAAAAGCCGTTGGCACCGTAGTGTCCTCCGGTTGTGCCACTGTTACCGGTTGTGCCCACTTGCTGACCCAGCTTAACGGTTGTGCCCGGTTCAAAGTCCGGCAGTGTGTCCAGATGTTTGTATTCGATAAACAGCCATTTATCTAATCCCGTCTGTGCAGGACTGTGTCGCATCCAGATCCCCTTCCCGCCGATGCCGCCTTCCATACCCTCATGCTTGATGATCAACTCACCGTCGGCCATTGCCAGCAGTGGCGTACCTTGTGGTTGGGGAATATCGAAACCGCCATGCAACCCCTTAAAAAAGCGCTGGCTGCGGCGTGAACCATCGGAGCGGGTAGGGGAAGCAAATACCGACAGGACTTTCGGGCAATCGTAGCGGGTTGGATAAACCGGTTTCAGGCCGGTGGTGATAAAACCAAAGCGGGCCATCGCATCGCGGGTGGCCTTGGGTGGGATAAACGCTCTGGCTTTCATCATCTTCTGGGAGCTGTGCCCCCCGGACATCCCTTCCCCCTGGCGTGATTTAGCTTTGTCGCCCATGTCGAAGGCCAGTGCCGATCCGGTCGTAAAGATCAGAGAGAAACTAAGAGAACAAAGTGCCAGTGGTTTAAGCATGGGGCATCCTGCGAAAAAATTGACCAACAGATCGACCATAGAACCTGCTGTCCTGTCTGTATATAAAGATCGTTTAGCGCTTTGGTAGTAGGTGGATGTGGTGCTGTAATGAGCGCAGCACTTTCTGGATACTGATCGGCATAATTCCTACCAATTATGGTATCTGCCGGTGTTTTTGAATCGGTGTTACCATCGTTTGAAGGTCTTCAGGTCTATTCCAGATAACACTGAAATGAGCGCTGTCGTATGAAGAAGGATTCAGGGTTTACCATCGTTGAGTTGGTTGTGGTGATTGCGGTATTAGGCATTTTAGCCGCCGTGGCGTTACCACGATTTCTGAATGTTGCAACGGATGCCCGTGTCTCCGTCCTGCAAGGTATCCAGGGATCGATGCAATCGCTGGCGACGATGGTGCATCTAAAAGCGCAGCTGCAGGAGGTTGCGGATACCGGATCGGACAGTGGCCGTGCGATTAGCACCGACTATGGCCTGATCGATACCTGGTATAAATACCCGGAATCAAGAGCCGAAACAGGTAGCCGTTTGGGGATGCTGGAGTTGATCGACTTCCAGGCCGATACGGATCTGAAGCAGAAGGTCACTAACAATTACGTACGTGCAGGTTATGACCTAACCGTAGGCAGCAGTGGCTGCTATATCGAATACTACGAAGCCTCTGCGTCCGGCCCACCGACCTATACCCTGGAAACTCGCGGCTGCTGAAACGGCTCTTTTGGGCTAAGCCGCGCTTGGCCTTACTAGAGTCGTGAACTGTTCGTGATTAAATCTACTCCGCGTTCTTCCGATACTCATCCGGCGTCATATTCAGCAGCCTGCGAAACATGGCGATAAACGCGGAGGCCGTGCTGTAGCCTAGATCCAACGCCACACTCTCAACGCTAGTACCGGCCTGCAGCATCGGCATGGCCCGTACAACCTTCAAGCGTTGCCGCCACTCACTCAATGGAATGCCCAGATCCCGCTGA
>JAGSHA010000499.1 GCA_023954795.1 Oceanospirillaceae bacterium
AAACGAAGAGAAAAAAGGCTTCAAATGCTTTGATCCGGAAACGGAGCTACTTCTCAGCAATTACAACTGGCCCGGTAACGTTAGGCAGTTACAAAATGTGGTGCGCAATATTGTCGTGCTGAACAAAGGTGAAACCGTCACGTCTTGCATGTTGCCCGCGCCATTAGATAGCTATAGCACTCAGCCTCTGAATCGGAACTTATCATCACCTACCCCCGCGCAGTACAACACACCGGTACAACCTGCGGCATATGTCGAGCCGGCCTACACTCCGCCGTTATCGACCCCGCCAACAGGCGATCAAGTGCACCAAGCGTCGTTTACAAACACGCAGCCACAGGAAAATACAGATAGACTAGAAACGCTGATCCGTCCCATCGCTGAACTTGAACGTGAAGCCATTGAAAGGGCCATCGACCTGTGTGGTGGGAATATTCCAACGGCCGCACATTACCTTCAAATTAGCGCAGCGACCATTTACCGGAAACGTAATAGCTGGAAGGAACGCTGAGTTCTTAATCCTGTATTACTCGCCTCGCCGGTACCTTACACCCGCGAGGCTGACCATCCTTTGATAACCTCTGCCAACGTATGACGACTCTGTTGCCCCAACTCGATAAACTCAGTCAGACCTTTCTCAACCAGAGCATAGTCACCGACCTGACATGCATGTTCCAAACAGCGTGACTGATCATGGAACACTGTCAGACCGTACAGCGCCGCACTGCTCCCTAATGTATGCATATGACGCTCAATCTCAGCGTGATTCTCGGTCAAAAATGGTCGTGTCATTTCAGATAAGCTCTGTAATCGCTCTCCACTATCATCAAGAAAGACCTGGGCCAGCTCGGGTACCATCTCATAAGACGTATCCTCCGCTAACCTTTTCAGCCGCTCTGGCTCCATGAGGCTGTCCGAATTAGGATCGCTCTGTTCAGGCTCAATCACCTCATCTGTTTGCAGATACCGCCCAACCACTTTGAGCAAGCGCTGTTTATCGATCGGTTTTTCAACATAATCACTCATCCCCTGCTTCAAAAAACATTCCTGGTCTCCGGGCATGGCGTAGGCAGTAAGCGCGACAATCGGTGCCAGATTCCAATCCGGTAACTGCAGGATTCGGGCGGTAGTTTCCAACCCATCAATGCCCGGCATAGATATATCCATCAACACAAGATCAAAACGCTGAACCTGACAAAGCTCCAGTGCCCTGTAACCGTCTTCTGCACAGGTTACAGTTAATCCGCTCTTTTCCAGCATGGTTTTCGCCACCAGCCGGTTCGTCGCGCTGTCTTCAACCAACAGAACCGATCCCCTAAGAACAGGCTCTCCACTCTGTGATTTCGAATGTTGCACTGCAGGTTCACACACTGTTTCAAGCTGCAATGAAAACCAAAAATGACTGCCTTGCTGATCCTGACTGGAGAACTGAAGTTCACCGTCCATCAAATTAATCAGATGGCGGCTGATCGCCAATCCGAGTCCCGTTCCTTCATGAACCTTGTTATCCACTGGAGATAAACCGCTATTAAACTCCCCAAACACACGGTCCTGCTGATCATCAGGAATACCAATACCCGTATCATCCACCGCAAAGCGGATCCGTCCATCTGGCTGACGCACAACACTCAGACTCACTTCGCCGTAATCAGTGAATTTAATCGCATTCCCAAGCAGATTTAGTAGCACCTGACGTAAGCGCTGATGATCAACCCGCACATACTCAGGCACCGCCGGATCAATACTGACAACCAAACGGATCGACTTCTCTTCCACACGCGGACTCAACAACTGTCTTAGCTCTTTGGTCAAAGATGCCAGGTGACAAGGTGCCGGATGAAGCTCCATCTTCCCCGCCTCCATCTTAGAGAAATCCAGAATATCGGAAATAATCGTCAGCA
>JAGSHA010000244.1 GCA_023954795.1 Oceanospirillaceae bacterium
CAGTTCTATACTCGTTTCCAGTGCATTGATATTGTCTGTAGCCAGGCTGGTAACATGTACTCTCTGTTCGCCGTTACCTCTGTTGACGGTATAAAATACGACAACCCGAAACTCTCTTACCCGCAACAGCACCCCCTATAAAAATAACAAAGGAGCACGGATATGGATCGTTATCTAGATGACTTTTCCGAAGGTGACCTGTTCAAAGCCCCCGGCTTTACGTTAAGCGAAGGGCAAATATTGGACTTCGCGTTAACCTATGATCCTCAGCCATTCCATATTGACGCGCAAGCGGCATCGGAAAGCCCATACGGAGGATTGATCTCCAGCGGCTTTCAGACACTTGCACTGTGTTTTCGCATGGTTGTTCAGTCAGGCGTCTTTCAGACTGTCAGTATGGGCGGTCCTGGTATTGATGAATTGCGCTTTCTGGCACCTGTCAGGCCGGGCGATACGATCCGCACAACGGCAGAAATCCTTACGGTAAAACCCTCTCGATCCAAACCTGATCGAGGGATTATGCGGATTCAATTTCGAGGCTTTAATCAGCATGGCGACGAAGTGATCAGCTTTATCGTGATTATGCTGGGTAGACGTGAGCCGTCAGCTGAATGACATACAGCCCGCCTTTTTCTTGCTGGGTGGGGCTTACATTGGCACGGCTTTTGGCTAGAATGTGCATATCACGTTGCCACTGATAGGAGGGCTCGTTTATGTCAGATTTAGGTAATGCGCATCCAAAATTTATTGAAGCGATGCAAAAGCTGTCAGCAATGTCAGAAGAAGAGCGCCTGTCGGAGGAGAATAAGGACCTGTTCGAGCAGGCCATGAATTACGCGCCGCTGGATATTCAGCCGCAGTTGGTTGCTATTCGTAAGAAATACGACGAGCTTCACTGAATACCCTCATCGCTTTTCACACTGAAAGCCGCTCATGTAGCGGCTTTTTTGTGGGTGTTGTTCAGTGAGCAATCAAATTTCAGTCAACGGTTGGTTTGGGGCCAAAGTATCATTAAGAAAGACTATACATTTGGTGTTCAGGCGATAGCATAGGCGTTTCAGCAGTTGATTTGAAACAGGGGTACACGGACCGCTCTCCTGAATCATGCTTCCTTGGGATTCATAAGAGTTGTCAGATGTACCGAATGAACGACCTCGTCGATCAAAATCCCCAAAAACTGATCGGTCTACTCCAAATCGTAGCGATCACCTCTACCTGTCTTATTCTTTTAGCATCTATATTTGGCACTCACTGGTTATATCAGGGGTATGTGGAAAAGATATCGCGTGAAGATGCGATACGCATTAGCGAGCTGATCATCACGATAGAAAACCGTTTCCTCTTGCCTGCCGATAATCTAACGCAGTCTACCTTGTTGCTGGATGAGGCGGCTTTGACTGAGCTCGATCAACGGATGAGTCAGTTCCTTTCGCCCCACGGGGTGTTGAAAGTGAAGGTGTTTTCGCTAAGCGGAACGGTTTTATACAGCACAGATCATTCGATTATTAGCCAATCGAATCTTGGTAATCCTGACCTGATGCAGGCGCTTGCAGGCAATGCCAGTTCTAAATTGCAGACAAAAGAGTCGTTTCAGGATATGTCGTCTGAAACGCGGTTTGATGTGGATGTGGTGGAAACCTACGTGCCTATCATCAACCCTGCTGGTCAAGTCGTTGGTTGTTTTGAAATCTATCAGGATACGACGCCCTTTCGAGACGAGGTGATAAAAGGTGTTGTCATGTCTGTTGGCGTGTTGACACTGGTATTAGCCGTTGTGTTTTCGATTGCATATGGCTTTTTACGGACAGCCGTACGGCGCCTGTTACAAGCCCAGGAGCGGTTGCACTATTTGGCAATCAGAGATTCGCTGACGGGCTTGTTCAATCGACGTGAGATCGCTTTGCAGGGCGCTAAGGAATTTGATCGTTATCGCCGTCAGTCTGTTGGGGCAGAATATGCACCGTTCAGCGTGATGATGATTGATATTGATAACTTCAAAGCGATTAACGATACCTACGGCCATGTAGCCGGAGATCAGGTATTAAGGTTAGTCGCACAGTATCTCAGCGAAGAGATGCGCAGTTACAGTTTGGTGGGACGTTACGGTGGGGAGGAGTTTGTGGTCGTACTTCCCGGTGGTGGAACGGATGATGCAGGTGCTGTGGCTGAACGTATTCGTGTGGGTATCGCGGAACGTTCTCTGAAATGCGATGCCTGTGAGACACAGATCACGATTAGCGTTGGGACAGCGGTCGTGAGTGATGAAGACAGGACGTTTGAAGACACCGTACATCGGGCTGATCGCTCGCTATATCTGGCTAAAGCGCAAGGTCGCAATCAGGTGGTGGTGTCTTAAGTAGCGAGATGCGCCTGACAGTGGATAGAACCTATTTACTGTCAGGCCTTATGATTAGGTTATTCAGCGATGTTCGCGTCTGCGCTGGTGTCTGATTGTTCAGAGCCACCGTTATCCAGTCGGAACTGTTCCAGTTTCTCGACAACCAGATCATAGGTTTGGTCAATATTTCCGGCAATATCGTCCGTCAATGCACCCATACCGTCGAGTATTTCTCGTGCTTCGCCAAAGCCCTGCAAGATACCGCCACCGATAACATCGGTGAAGTGGTCTACCAGTTCACTGCCTTGTAGCTCCGGGTTGGCTTCCTGAAAGCGTGAAAATAAACCCGTGGTGAGCGACACAATGCGGTCTGCGGTGGCTTCAGGGGACACATCGAGTCCACTTTCCACTGCATTGTCCAGCGCTCGCGGTCCCAAGTCAGGTTCCAGAATCTCGTTGATTTTCTCTGTTGCGGCTTTAAATACAAGTGCCAGAGAGTCATTGCCAGCGTTGATGTTTACTTGCAGTGAGGCTTCTACGATTGAGCGGTTAAGTTCTGTTTTAGCCTGCTGCTGAGGTGTCATCGCCGCAGTGCTTTCCGCGCGTTCTGCCCGCTTAGCTTCATTTTTTTCATGGGCCTGTTGCGACACATGTTGTCCAAATGGCTGCGGTTTGTCGGATTGTTTGGCTTGTACAGATACGGACTGGCCGAAATTATTGATGCTCATACCTATCTTCTCTTTGGCGATTCTTGGCAGTATCCCATGTTATCGGCAGGTGTGCGAAACCATTGACTGAATATTACTCAACATTAGCAAAGTTATCTTGATTCAGTTTTGATTAACAAAATTATATTAGTATTCATAGTTTGAACTGGGAGCGGTGTGTTTGGTCACAAGCTCCGATATGCTTACGCTAACTCACTGATAGAACAGGCAGTATGGAAGTCATTATGGTTGATGCGTTACCGGAACTCATTGCAGGACCCGTGGTAAGACGGTTGCAGCCGGAGCAGATGGTGCTTTGGTTTGTATGCTCCCGGCAGGTTGATGTAGTGCTGGAGCTATACAGAGAGGATGGAGCGGTCGAAAGCTATCCGCTTAACGGTTCGAACACTGAGATACTGCCGATCGGTGAGCGTGCGTATGTCTATCTGGTCAATGTGATACCCAATAGCCGATTACCGTTAGGGGAACGCTTTGAATATGATCTGAAGTTCTCAGGTGATGAGGGCACGCAGGGGTTGGCGCAGTTACAACCGACGTTGCTTTATCCCGGAGAGTCCCGTCCTTCACTCGTGATTAAGTCCCGGTTGGACAAGGTCCTGCACGGTTCCTGTCGTAAGCCTCATTACCCCAGCGATGATGGTTTGTTGCAGGCGGATCTGGTTTTGCAATCGTCGGTACATAATGCCGAGGAGCGTCCCGCGCTGCTGTTGATGAGTGGTGATCAGATCTATGCCGATGATGTGGCAGGCCCCATGTTGACGGCCATTCATCAGGTTATTGAGTTGTTGGGGCTGCAGAGTGAAACCCTGACCGGTGCAACGGTTAAAGACAGTGACGAGCTGTATCGTAATACCTGTTGTTACTATCAACGCGAAAACCTGCTGCCTCACAATCGAGCGAATGAAACCCTTCGGGACAAGTTCTTTGGTGGTGCGAAAAAGCCGATCTTTACCGCTGACGGGGCGCATAACCATCTGATTACGCTAGGTGAAGTGTTGGCGATGTACCTGTTGGTATGGTCGCCCTCATTGTGGGCCTATGTGAAAACCAATGTGAGTGATGTCGATGAAAACTATCGTGATCGCTATCTGGAAGAGCAGAAGCAGCTCGCGCATTTTGCTGAAGGTTTGCCGCGGGTACAGCGGGCGATGGCTCATCTGCCGGTATATATGATCTTTGATGACCATGACGTGACGGATGATTGGAATCTGACGCGTGGCTGGGAAGACGCGGCATATGGTCATCCCTTCTCGCGCCGGATCATTGGCAATGCATTGATTGGCTATTGGGTATGCCAGGGCTGGGGTAATGCGCCGCAGCATTTCACTGATGAGGTGATACCGTCCGTGCGTAACTATTTCGATACGCCGGATAACATGCAGCAGGATGCTTTGATTGACTGTTTGCTGGATTTTGGGCACTGGCATTACACTTTGCCCACGTCGCCAAAGCTGGTGGTGCTGGACACCCGTACCCACCGTTGGTGGTCGGAGAATAGCTTGTCCAAACCGTCCGGGTTGATGGATTGGGAGACAATGTCTGAACTGCAGCAGGAGTTGATTGACGAGTCGGCCGTCGTCATCGTGTCACCCGCCCCGATTTTTGGTGTAAAACTGATAGAAACCATCCAGCGTGTATTTACCTATTTTGGCCACGCGTTGACGGTGGATGCGGAAAACTGGATGGCGCACCCGGGCTCAGCCAGTACCTTGCTGAATATTATCCGTCATCCGAAAACACCGCAGAATTTTGTAATCCTCTCAGGGGATGTGCATTACTCGTTTGTCTACGATGTCGTGGTCCGTCATCGGAAGAACAGTCCAAGTATCTGGCAGATTACCTGTAGTGGGATGAAGAACGAGTTTCCGTCTAAATTGTTGCCATGGTTAGATCGTATTAACCGAATGCTTTACGGTAGCCGGTCACCGCTGAACTGGTTCACTAAACGCCGTCATATGCGTATCAAAGCCCGGCGTCCGACAGAAGAACCTAATCATCTGCACAACGGCAGCGGTTTGGGGTTGGTTTATTTAGGACCGGAAGGTCAACCAACTTCCATCAGTGTGTTGGGTGCAAATGGCAGCCGCACTCACTTTCCCGATCCAAAAGGCGAACAGCCTCTGGTCAGTGACTAGAGGCATTTTTGAGTGGCTCTAATGCGAGCTTTCCAAGATGCGAGCTAGTGAACGCGGTATAACCTCCTCTTTTCCTTCGTAAGTCCTCTTACTATTAGATATTGCAGGATAATTATGGCGTTTCGGATTTGTACTGCGTTGC
>JAGSHA010000355.1 GCA_023954795.1 Oceanospirillaceae bacterium
ACAGATCCAACATTGGCCGGCATGGGTTCTCTATTGGCGGAAGAAAAGGGACTGCTGCGCCCCTATCTCATTGAAGTCATGCGTAAAGAGTGGGCAGAAGGTCAGGACATTGGCGATCCTCAAGTCTTGCTTGCTGTCGGTGAGCAGATCGGACTCGATCGCGATGAGTTTTCCGCCGCACTGGATAACACCACCTATTCAGCCCAACTTGAATGTAACGCTGAAGAAGCCGCGACGCTGGGGGTGATTGGCGTGCCAACCTTTGTGATTGGCGAACAAATTTTCTGGGGACAGGACCGAATCGATTTCGTCCTCGATGAGTTGCGAGAACTGCGCGCATCACGTTGTTAACAGACAGATTGATCCCTTCGAATTTCCTCCCACCTGATTGAGGAGCTATTTATGACTGTAATACGCCTCTACGACAAACCGGAGTGTCCGTTTTGCTGGAAAATACGTTTGGCACTTTTTGAACAAGGAGTAGCCGTTGAGCATATCGACTCACTGGCCCCGGAAACCCGCGAAACATGGCAGTCCCTGACACCGCGCAAAACGGTCCCTGTGCTCGTCAACGGCGATGTTGTCATCTACGAGTCCAACGTTATTCTGGAATATCTGAACGATCTCAGTGGCATCTTATTGCCCCAAGATCCGACACAACGTGTCACTGCACGCCTGATCAACAGTTATAGCGATGGCGTGATCGGTGCAGGCTTACGCGAAGTGATCTTCGAAAAACGCGGAAACGCTGAAGCCAATTGGGATCACAGTCGCATTGATCAAGGGATTGCACAGTTCGAAACGGCCCTCGACTATCTGTCGGACCAACTGGGCGGCAATACGTTTTTCGCCGGCAGTTATTCATTACCAGAGTGCGCACTGACGGCCCGCTTTGGACTGGCAGAGGCCTATGGCGTTGAGATCCCTGAACGCTTCGATAATCTGCGATCATGGTTTGAACGTATGAAAAGCCGCCCAAGCTATCGGGCAACCGCCCCCAAACATCTATTGTCTTGAGTCTGCTGCCCTGAGCACTCATCCAACGTTCCGCATAAAAAAGGGGCTGTATATTCCATACAGCCCCTTTTTAAGAATTCTGAAAAACAGGTCTAAGCTATTTGCCCAGCTTCTTCGCAGAATTCCCCGCGATACCAAAGTGTTGTTTCGGCATCTCATTAATCATCACGCGGATACTCTGTTCCGGTGCATCAAGCGAACGAATGACCGCATCAGTCACTTCCCGGATCAGCGCTTCTTTCTGCTCATCCGTACGCCCTTCCATCATATTGACCTGAACGATAGGCATAGCTTATCTCCTTTCTTAAAGGTATCAATTCCGACCGGATATGCCGCCACGAGAGCCTGCGCAGTGGCATACCCTAATCAGAAACTGATCAGACGAACTTACCGCTGATGGTTCCCAGATCCTGATAACGGACGCAGAAGGAATCGCCTTTATTCACCTGCACTGCCGCCGTGATCGCACCGATCATAACGAAGGAACCGGCTGGCAGTTCTTCACCACGCTCGCCCAGCATATTCGCCAGCATCGCAACAGATGCTGCAGGATGACCCAGTACCGCAGCACCGGCACCCACCTCAACCACTTCACCATTAATCTCCATCACCACACCCAGATTCTTCAGGTCCAGATCGGAAACATCAGCCATACGGCCACCGGTGATAAAGCGGGAAGAGGAGGAGTTATCCGCAATCACACTTTTCAGATCAAATTTGAAGTCTTTGTAACGGGAGTCGATCACTTCGATCGCTGGCATGACAAAGTCAGTCGCGCGCAGCACATCACCAATATGGATACCCGGACCTTTCAACGGTGCTTTAGTGACAAACGCCAGCTCCGCTTCAATCTTCGGGTGGATCAGTTCGTCATGCTTCACTTCACCGCCTTCAGGTACGGAGAAGTAATCGGCCAGGAAGCCGTAGCAAGGATGTTCAACACCCATCTGGGACATTTTTGCCCAAGAGGTCAGGCCCATCTTCATGCCGACGATTTTGTTACCGCGTTCTTCCTTACGGCGACGGATCTCCCACTGAATGTCGAATGCATCGTCGTAGGTCATATCCGGGAAGTCATCGGTGATCTTAGTGACTTCGTACGCTTCCAGCTCGGCATTCTCCAGATGGATCGCCAGCTCTTCAATTTGTGATTTTGTCAGATTGCCCATCAGATCAGCCCTTTTTCTTTTGCCATGGTCAGCGCCAGGTCTTCAATCATATCTTCCTGTCCACCTACGGTGCCGCGACGACCCAGTTCAACCAACAGGTCGCGTGCAGTGATGCCATATTTGGCTTCGGCACGCTGTGCAAACAGCAGGAAGGAGGAGTAAACACCGGCATAACCCAGTGTCAGTGCATCACGGTCTACACGGATCGGCTGGTCCATCAATGGCACCACGCGGTCTTCCGCTACATCCATAATCTTGTACAGATCGATACCGTGGTTTGCCTGCATGCGATCCAGTACCGCCACAAACACTTCCAGCGGTGTATTACCTGCACCGGCGCCCAGACCCGCAACAGAACCGTCAATACGGATTGCACCGGCCTCAACTGCAGCCAGTGAGTTGGCAATCGCCATTCCCATGTTGTGGTGGCCGTGGAAACCGATTTCGGTGGTTGGATTCAGCTCTGCACGTAACAGGCCGATCTTCTCGCTCACTTCATCCGGCAGCATGTAACCCGCAGAATCGGTGCAGTAGATGCAGTTCGCGCCGTAGGATTCCATCAGACGCGCCTGCTCGACGATTTTCTCGGGTGTTGCCATATGCGCCATCATCAGGAAGCCAACGGTGTCCATTTCCAGCTTCGCTGCCTGACCGATATGCTGTTCAGACACATCCGCTTCAGTACAGTGAGTCGCGACACGGATTGTGTTAACACCCAGATCTTTTGCCATGTGCAGATGATCAACGGTTCCGATACCCGGCAACAGCAGCGCGGATACTTTGGCGTTTTTCATCTTAGGGATCACAGCACTCAGATATTCTTCATCGGAGTGTGCCGGAAAACCGTAGTTCACAGACGTACCACCCAGACCGTCACCATGGGTGACTTCGATCAGCGGCATACCCGCTTCATCCAGACCGGTGGCAATATCCACCATCTGATCCACGGAGATCTGATGACGTTTTGCGTGCATTCCATCACGCAGACTCATGTCGTGGAGTACTACTTTCTTATCTTTCAAATTCATCGCTTAATCCCCCACTTAACCGCGTGCCGGCAATTCGATCGCGCCGTTGCTAACTTCTTCAGAGAACATCTCTGCCGTACGCAGACCTGCTGCTGTCATGATGTCCAGGTTACCGGCGTATTTCGGCAGGTAATCCCCCAGACCTTCCACTTCCATGAAGACAGAAACACGGTTGCCGTCGAAAACAGGACCGTTCACCAGACGGTAACCCGGTACATATTTCTGTACCTCTTTCACCATCGCATGCACGGATTCAGTGATCGCAGCTTCGTCCGGTGCTTCTTTGGTCAGGCAGTGCACGGTGTCACGCATGATCAATGGTGGCTCAGCCGGGTTGATAATGATGATCGCTTTACCCTTATCAGCGCCGCCGACTTTCTCAACAGCACTCGCCGTCGTACGGGTAAATTCGTCAATGTTTTTACGGGTACCGGGACCGGCAGAACGGGACGATACCGTGGCGATAATCTCGCCGTACTCAACAGGCTGTACCTGAGAGACTGCGGCAACCATAGGGATCGTCGCCTGACCACCACAAGTCACCATATTGACGTTCATCTCAAGGTTTTTCGCGTGTTCAGCCAGATTGACAGGAGGTACGCAGAATGGACCAATCGCCGCAGGGGTCAGATCGATCATGATCACACCAAGCTCATTCAGTTTGCGGCTGTTCTCAGCGTGTACATAAGCAGACGTAGCAT
>JAGSHA010000102.1 GCA_023954795.1 Oceanospirillaceae bacterium
CTTTGTCACAGTGACCCTGACTGCAATCGAGCTTATTGGTGCGCTGGGATTGGCTTATCCAAATCCGCAGCCGCTTATTGGCTCTGGCGAATTGAATCCACATACATCGTTCTTTCTCAGTTTTGGGCAGGTGATGTTTCTAGATAGCGTATTTGCTGGGGTGATCTTCTTTGCAGTGCTGTTGATACAAAAACCGGTGGCGGCGCTGTTCGCGGCGGTAGGTGTATTTTTCAGTGTTGTGATTACAATGATTGGGGGGATTTCTGCTGCACTGGTGAATACCGGATTGTTTGGGTTTAGTGCGATTTTGTGTTGCCTGGCATTTGCAGAGCGCAGTTGGCATGCAGCGATCAGTGCGGTGATTGCAGCGAGTCTGGCAACGTTGTGTACGATGATGGCGCATGCAGTTGGCGTAGTTGTGCTGACTTTGCCGTTTATTGTTTCGACCTGGTTGGTGATGGGTATTGGGAGGTACTGGGAGAGACAAGTTAATTAGATTTGCTTCACCATCTGTAGGGCAGCGTTCACGCTGCCGGTAGGCTAAAGCCTACCCTACATCGGGCCTTCTGGTTTCCAAGTTTTCGATTGGCACTACTTCGCCACCTGTAGGGCAGCGTTCACGCTGCTGGTAGGCTGAAGCCTACCCTACATCGGGTCTTCTGGTTTCCAAGTTTTCGATTGGCACGGTCCTCCGTGGGAATCCATACGACGCACTGTTACTCGGGTGTCACTGTTCCCCTATTCGCTCCTATACCGGAGCGTAGAAACGAGATTACCTCGATTGATGTATGTAGGGCAGTCTTTAGGCTGCCAGTAGGCTAGAAGCCTACCCAACCTCTCTTACAGACCTCCGCTCCCGACAAACACGCACAAAAAAACCGCCTGCGATGAGGCGGTTTTTTATGAAAACGGCTGTCGCTCTAATCAGCTGCCGCGATAGGTAGAGTAGCTGTAAGGCGAGATCAACAACGGCACGTGATAGTGCTCGTCTTCATTCGCGATACCAAAACGCAATACCACCTCATCCAGAAACGCCGGTTCAGGCAGCTCCATGCCACGTTTACGGTAGTAAGCGCCCGCACCGAATTCCAGCTCGTACACCCCCTTAGTAAACGCATCACCCTCCAGCACCGGATGATCACAGCGCCCATCGCTGTTGGTGGTGACAGAGGCAATCAGTTCGCGCTCAGCACCTATGCGGTACAGATTTACCAGAATGTTGCTGCCCGGGCAGCCAAATGCCGAATCCAGCACATGTGTCGTCAGATAACCCATAAATCGTTGCAGTGCTAACAGCACCCTCCAATAGATAGTGAATGTCGAACTCCCTGCCAACTGCCTATCACACGCCACCATGACGAGACGCATTGTATACAGATAGCACCTAAACCAGACAGAAATCCACTTTTAGCTGATATTTCTAACGGCTGGAGTCCCTTAAAGAACAGGAGATAAGCCTATATAATCATTTTTTTGACCCGAAGGACAACTTTTTCTTTGCCAAACCCATTTAGCATTGTATACAATCAAAACATACAAATTGTTTACACACGTTTTTTGTTCTAAAACGTAATAAAGAGTTATCTGTAACGTAAGGAGTTGAACCGTGAGCAGAGATTACCCACGAGACCTAATCGGATACGGTGCCAACCCTCCCCATCCTCAATGGCCGGGTGATGCGCGTGTCGCGATCTCTTTCGTACTCAACTACGAAGAAGGTGGCGAGCGTTGCGTTCTGCACGGTGATGCAGAATCGGAAGCGTTCCTGTCAGAGATGCCAAACGCACAGCCACTGGCGGGCGTACGCAACATGAGCATGGAGTCCATCTACGAGTACGGCAGCCGTTCCGGTGTGTGGCGTCTGCTGAAGTTATTCGATAAGTACGATGTACCGCTCACCGTATTTGCTGTTGCGATGGCGATAGAACGTCACCCAGAGGTGGCAAAAGCGATGGTTGAGGCAGGCCACGAGATCTGCAGCCACGCTTACCGCTGGATCGACTATCAGTACATGGATATAGAGGAAGAAAGGGATCACCTGAATAAAGCGATCGAAATCATCACTCAGGTGACAGGCCAGCGCCCGCTGGGTTGGTACACCGGTCGTAACAGCCCGAACACCCGTGATCTGGTGATGCAGGAAGGTGGTTTCCTCTATGACTCCGATGCCTACGACGACGACCTGCCCTACTGGGTCGATAACAACGGCAAAGGCCACCTCGTCATCCCTTACACCCTGGACACCAACGACATGCGTTTTTCGACCGTGCAGGGGTTTAACAGCGGTGAGCAGTTCTACCAATACCTGAAAGATGCCTTTGACACCCTGTATGCCGAAGGTGAAGAGGCACCGAAGATGTTGTCGATTGGCCTGCACTGCCGCCTGATCGGCCGTCCGGCCCGCATCGCTGCACTGGAACGCTTTATCCAGTACGCGAAAAGCCACGACAAAGTCTGGTTCAGCCGCCGCATTGATATCGCCAAACACTGGCATGAAAAGCACCCCTACAACCCGGAGAGCGCCAAATGAGTAACGGAAGGTTCCAGCACTGCACCCCTAACGAGATGGATCGCAACACCTTCGTAAACACCTTTGCTGATATTTACGAACATTCATCCTGGGTTGCAGAAAAGGCGTTCGATCAGGGCATCAACGAACTGCACAACCAGATCAGCGTTTTACATGAGCACATGGCTGGCATCCTGAACAACAGTGGCCATCAGGCTCAGCTGGACCTGATCAATGCCCACCCGGATCTGGCAGGTAAAGCCGCAATATCTGGCGAACTGACTGAGGCATCTACTTCAGAACAGTCCGGCGCAGGCATTCACGAGTGTAATGAACAGGAGTTTATGCGCTTCACTGAACTGAATAACGCCTACAAAGACAAGTTCCAGTTCCCATTCATCATGGCAGTCAAAGGCAGCAACCGGCACCAGATTCTGGCGGCATTTGAGACACGTATTCACAACAGTCCGGAGCTGGAGTTTGAGACGGCCCTGCAGGAGATCAACAAGATCGCCCTGTTCCGACTGAATGACATGTAACCACTTACTGAGAAGAAAAATAATTATGAAAGAAACAGCAACATTTCAGAAATACATCAACCTGGCGGACGCCCGCTTGGGCAGCGAAGTGATCTTTGTGACCGATGACTGGTTTGCCGATGCCAACCGCATGCTGCAACCTGAAGCCGCCGTCTGGAGAGAAGGTGTTTTCGACGACAACGGTAAATGGATGGATGGCTGGGAATCCCGCCGTAAGCGTTGCGAAGGTTACGACTCAGCCGTGGTCCGTCTGGGTGTACCCGGTGTCATAAAGGGTGTGAACATCGATACCGCCCACTTCACCGGTAACTTTCCACCCTCCGCCTCGCTGGAAGCCTGCTTCTCACCCGATGGCGATCCAGACAGCAGCGCAGAGTGGAACGAGATTCTGCCCGCGGTAAATCTGCAGGGTAACAGCGAACACCTGCACGCGATTGACGACGAGCGCCCATGGACACACCTGCGCTTTAACATCTTCCCCGACGGTGGTGTTGCCCGTCTGCGCGTACACGGCCTGCCGCATAAGAACTGGTCTGCCATTGATCCATCTGAAGAGATCGATCTGGCGGCTTCCCTGAACGGCGCCCGCGCACTGGCATGCAGCGATGAGCACTTCGGCACCATGAGCAATATCCTGAATCCGGGTCGCGGTATCAACATGGGTGACGGCTGGGAAACCGCACGCCGCCGTACGCCGGGTAATGACTGGGTGATTGTTGCACTGGGCCACCCGGGCGAAATCAATCGCATCGTGGTCGACACCCTGCACTTCAAAGGTAACTACCCGGACAGCTGCTCCATTCAGGCGGCATACGTAAACGGTGGTACCGACGACCAGATCGAAACCCAGAGCCTGTTCTGGAAAGAACTGCTGCCTTCCCAGAAGCTGGAGATGCATCAGGAACACGCGTTTGCGGACCAGATCAACGCCATCGGCCCGATCACCCACGTACGCCTGAACATCTTCCCGGATGGCGGTGTCAGCCGTCTGCGCCTGTTCGGCAAAGTAACGGATTGAGGCGGCTATGCAGATTATCCGCCCCCAACCGTTAACGGCTGACGCTTTTGCCCCGTTTGGTGACGTGATTGAAGCCCGCGACCGGGATTATTTCATGATCAACAACGGCTCAACACGGCGCTATCACAAGCTGGGCGCCGTGCAGCTGGGCACACCGGACGACAAGGCGATCATCAGCATTTTCCGTGCACAGGCACTGACGATGCCACTGACCATCAAGATGATGGAGCGACACCCGCTGGGCAGTCAGGCCTTTATTCCGCTGAAGGGCCATCCCTTCCTGGTATTGGTTGCCCCGGCGGGAGAGATCCCCTACCCGGGACAGCTGAAGGCATTTGTCACAGACGGTACCCAGGGCATCAACTACCACGCAGGCGTATGGCATCATCCGGTGCTGTGCTGCGCGTCAGAGGATGATTTTCTGGTGATCGACCGCGAGGGCGAAGGCAATAACTGCGATGAGTACTTTTTTGCGGACGAGACGCACATTGTGCTTGATCCGGGCCAATAACACTCGAAACGAAACCTATAAAAATAATAACGCTGACTTTTAAGAGTTTTTATAGTCAGATTTATATGAGGAGAAGACTATGGATCCCCATATCACCGAATGGCTTAACCTGGTTGTACGCTGGGCACATATGATCACCGGTGTCGCATGGATTGGCGCATCATTCTACTTCGTCTGGCTGGAAAACCACCTGGACCGCAGAAACCCACGCGATGGTCTGGCTGGCGACCTCTGGGCAATCCATGGTGGTGGTATCTACCATCTGGAGAAGTACAAGCTGGCGCCACCCAAAATGCCAGAGCAGCTGCACTGGTTTAAATGGGAGGCATACGCGACCTGGCTAACCGGAATCGTGTTGCTGAGCGTGGTGTATTACCTGAACGCTGAGCTCTTCCTGATCGCTCCGGGCTCGGGCCTGAGCCCAACCACAGCGATCGCCATCGGTATTGCCAGCCTGATTGCGGGTTGGCTGATCTATGATTTGCTGTGTGATTCCCCCTTGGGTAAGCAACCGGCACTGCTTGGGGCTGTCCTCTTTGTTCTGATCGTTGGCGCAGCCTGGGGCTTATCTCAGGTGTTCAGTGGTCGCGGTGCGTTCATCCACGTTGGCGCGATTATCGGCACCATCATGGTCGGCAACGTATTCCGCGTGATTATGCCGGCACAACGTGCCTTGGTCTCCGCGATTGAAGCAGGCAAGGAACCCGATCCGGCACTGCCGGCAAAAGGTTTGCTGCGCTCGCGCCACAACAACTACTTCACGCTGCCGGTCCTGTTCATCATGATCAGCAACCATTTCCCCAGCACATTTGGGAATGAGTTTAACTGGGCTGTTCTCGCGGGTCTGGCGGTACTGAGTGTATTAGTACGTCATTACTTCAATACCCGACACGTGTCGCAGAAATTCGCCTGGACGCTGCCGGTCGCAGCCCTTGGCATGATCTGCCTGGCGTTCATTACCTCGCCGAAACAAATGACCCATGATGCTCAGAACGCTCAGGTCAGTATGCAGGTGGTGGAGAAGATCATTACCGAACGCTGCACGAGCTGTCACTCTGCAACCCCAAGCAGCACGATGTTTACCAGTGCGCCAGCAGGCGTCATGCTGGACAACTTCAGCCAAATTAAGACACTGGCACCGCAGATCTATCTTCAGACTGTGGCCAGCAAAACAATGCCACTGGGCAACATGACGCAGATGACCCAGCAGGAACGAGACTTGATTGGGGCCTGGATAAATCAGAGTAAATCCAAGTAAGAATTTGCACTTCCGTCGATTAATGCAAAGTGCTTTTCCGGACAGTTAACGCTGTCCGGTTTTTTCGTTTTCTGCCACCCGGTACACTGCAAGTATATTGAGACTCATCAATCAGCGGTGCTAACATTGCGCCCAACTGTCAAATTTCACCGGAGTGAACCGTTTAAATGGCCAAAATAAGGGAGCGTAATCGCGAACTGATCATCCAGGTAGCCAGCGAGTTTTTTGCCGATAAAGGCTTTGCCGCCACCAAGACAATCGACATTGCGAATAGCGCGGGCTTACCTAAGGCCAACATCTATTACTACTTTAAAACCAAGCAGAATCTTTATCGCAGTGTTTTAGAGAGCATCATCGAGCCGCTGTTGCAGTCCTCTGCCCCTTTTCACGAAAATGACGACCCAGCGACCGCACTAGAAGAATACATCCGGGCGAAGATACGCATCTCGCAGACACACCCTCACGCATCAAAAGTATTTGCCAGTGAAATCATGCACGGTGCCCCCCACCTGCCTGAAGACATTTCAGCGCAGATGCTGGAGCAGGCACAGCAGATGTGCGAGCGCATTCAAAGCTGGATCGATCAAGGCCTGATGACCGCCGTACCACCTCAGCACCTGCTGTTCACGATATGGGCTTCAACCCAAACCTACGCAGATTTTGATTGGCAGATCTCTCAGGTCACAGGGAAGGAAAAACTGGATCAGGACGATTATGACCAGGCCGCGGACCTGATCGTAAAACTCATCCTCAATGGGTGTGGAATCAGCACTGCGGAAGAAGAAACAGCATAACCGCCCGCTGTTTTGTTGGGCATCCCCATGACTTCAGGAATTGGGAAACAGAGCTTAAGAAAACAGCGACTACCATGCTATGGATAGTCGCTGAAAAATCGCGTTAGGCCGCGACCGCATCCACGCACAGCCCCGCCGCTTCGACCCCAAAGATAGCGCACTGCTCATCGATATCAGACGTGTCACCGCTAATACCGACCGCACCAAGCACCTCACCCTCCGGTCCACGAATCAGCACACCACCTGCAACAGGGATCAGGTTGCCTTGCGCCAGGGTATTAAGCGCCGATACGAACGACGGTCGTTGCTGCGCATCCTCCCCCAACGAACGAGACGATTTCCCCATCGCAACGGCACCCCAGGCTTTTGCAATCGCAATCTCTGGGCGCATCATGCTCGCGCCATCCTGACGCTGAAGCGAAATCAGTTTTCCACCCGCATCCAGAATGGCCACACTTAACGGCGAAGCATTCAGCTCCTCGCTCTTCTGAAACGCCTCGTTAGTGATACGCATGGATCTGTCGAGGTCTAGTCTACTCATGGTTGTACTCCGGTAATTTTTATTTGTGATTCGGCTACTTGAGATATCAGGTGGCGAACGGACCAATACAGCCTCGTCAGGGGCATTCCCTGACATCCCCTTACAATTTCGTATACAAAACCAAAACGTATAGGGATGAAAATCCGTCCGCACATCCCCCATAAATCAGGGGTTAGACTCTGCTTTAAGATCAAACATACATATTTCTTGACCGAATAGTCAACTTATGACTACAATCATTTATCAAAATTGTACACAATATAGCGCATAAAGTTTTCACAATATAAAACCCGCCGACGCATCCCATTCGCACTAGACGATGCATGGGCAGGCAGTGAAGCGGCACATACCGCAACACGTTTTCAAGAGAGAGCAGCCTTGCTAAGTACCACAAGCCAGCAGTAACGGTTTTCTAACCACCCCAGACAAGCGGACAAGCCTTATGAACAGATACAGTGCACACGACAAGAAAGTAAAAATCCTTGCCACATTGGGACCGGCGATTCAGTCGGAAAACGATGTCCGCGCTCTGGTCATCAATGGCGCCAACCTGTTCCGCCTGAACTTTAGCCACGGTGACCATCAGGACCATGCCGAACGACTGAATTGGGTCCGCAACGTAGAACAAGAGCTGGGCACATCACTCGGTGTATTGATGGATCTGCAGGGCCCGAAGCTGCGTATCGGCAGTTTTACCGACGGACCTATTATGCTGGTTAAAGGGCAACGTTTTTATCTGGACCTGGACAGCACACCCGGAGACAACACACGGGTAAACCTGCCGCATCCTGAGATTATTCAGGCTCTGGAGGAGCAGATGGAGCTCTTGCTGGATGATGGCAAGATCCGCCTGCGCGTGACTGCGAAAAACGGCACCAGCATCCGCACCGAAGTACTTGTAGGTGGCGAGTTATCGGAACGTAAAGGTGTCAACGTACCGGAGGCGGTACTGAACCTGAGCCCCTTAACAACCAAAGATCGCCGTGACCTTAGTTTCGGCCTTGAGCTGGGTGTGGATTGGGTGGCCCTGTCATTTGTGCAGCGCCCGGAAGACATCATTGAAGCCCGCAAACTGATTCAGGGGAAAGCGTGCCTGATGTCCAAGATCGAAAAACCTTCAGCGGTGGAGCATCTTGACCGGATCGTTGAACTAAGCGATGCCATCATGGTGGCCCGCGGGGATCTTGGCGTTGAGCTGCCAGCCGAAACCATTCCGGCCATTCAAAAACAGATTATTCAGACATGTCGTCACAACGGTAAACCGGTGGTGGTCGCCACCCAAATGCTTGAGTCCATGCGCTTTACACCCGCCCCGACCCGCGCCGAGGTAACGGATGTAGCTAACGCTGTGTATGAAGGTGCAGATGCCGTGATGCTTTCCGCAGAAACGGCCTCTGGCGCATTTCCGACAGAGTCGGTGAGCATGATGAGTAAGATTATCCGCAATATCGAATCAGACCCCGGATATCAGGCCCATCTGGATGTAAACCGACCGGTGCCAAACGCCACGGTAGAAGACGCGATTAGCTGCGCTATCCGCCGCGTGAGCGGGATTCTGGATGTTGCGGTACTGATCAACTTTACCAATTCCGGCGCCACAGGTTTGCGTGCAGCACGCGAGCGCCCAAAGGCTCCGATTCTCAACCTGACCCCCAACCTCAGCACTGCGCGTAAGCTCACTCTAGCATGGGGTATCTATTCCGTGGTCAGCCCTGAGTTTGCACAGCCGATCGAGATAACGCCAACCGCATTGGATGAAGCCAAACGCCTGAATATGGCAAGCCCCGGTGACCGAGTGGTGATTACCGCCGGCATACCGTTTGATCAACCGGGTAGCACCAACCTACTGCGGATTGAGACCGTGCTGTGACAGACCTCTCCCCCCTTCCAGTGCATAGCTTTACGGCTCTTAAGCTCATCATTCTGTGAAGGTCCGCCTCTTGTCCCGAGGCATCCCTTGAGGCTTCAAGAATTTCTTGAAGCCTCTTTTTTAGATCTGCACAAGCCAGATGAGGGAAGTCGCAGCCTGCGAGTTCTTTAAACAAACAAACCGCCCCTCGAGCACGTTGCCGGATCGGGCGCGCATACCA
>JAGSHA010000266.1 GCA_023954795.1 Oceanospirillaceae bacterium
GCAATATCAGCCAATACGGTGTTGTACTTGGCAAAAAAGGCTTGCTTGGCGGCGATACTTTCTTCGGTTTTCAGGCGGATGGAGTCCAGCAATTCAGCCGATTTATCGCGGGTATCAGGCTTATCGCCCTGCTCGCTGCCCATAAAGGGATACAACGCACCGAGCATATTATTCGCATCGTTCTTATCAGACATTTCAAAGCCCTCGCTCAGTCGATCTCGGTATTCTGCATCGCATCCAGCTCTTCTTGCAGCTCACCCAGTTCGGCCAGAATTTCCAGCGTTTTCTGAGCCTCCTCTTCGTCGATCAGACTCATGGCAAACCCCACATGCACCAGCGTCCAGCGACCAATCAACGCATCAAGATGACCGTCCTCCGGCAACACGCAGCCCAGATTAACTTCTCGCTTTACACCGGAGACATCAACCATCGCTAAGCTTTCATCAGCGTCTTTGATCTCAACGATCTGTCCGGGAATTCCTAAACACATAGTGACTCTTATCTCCGGTTACTGCTTCTGCTCGGGAGCGATAGATGCACCGCTCTGCTCCAGCGCATAGCGTTCCAGTTTTGAGCGCAATCCCACGCGGGATAAACCCAGCTCTTTGGATGCACGGCTTTTGTTCCAGCGGTGGCGAATCAGGGTCTCGCGCAAGATACGTTTTTCGAGGGTCTCAACCCGCTCTTTCAGCGTACCTTCAAGCCCGGCGAGAATTTCGGTTTCTTCTGCTTCTTCGATAGGAGCGGCACGTAAAACACGCGGACTGAGCAGATCGGCAGTCAGCCATTCATCTTCGGCCAGCACCAACATACGACGCACTTCGTTCTGCAACTCACGTACATTGCCCGGCCAGCAGTAACGGCTCATACAATCCAGCGCTTCATCGCTGAAACCTTTCACCGGCTTATCAAAATCCTGCATCGCCTTGTCGAGGAAACCTTTGGCCAGTACAGGAATATCCACCGTACGGCGGTCCAATGAAGGCAATTCCAGTGTCACCTCAGCCAGGCGGAAGTAGAGATCCTGACGAAAACGCCCGGCACGCACCTCCTCTTCAAGATCACGATTGGTGGAGGCCACAATCCGCACATTCACCTTACGCCGTTGATGTTCACCGATGCGCCGGACTTCACGTTCCTGCAAAACACGCAGCAGTTTCACCTGAAAAGCGGGACTGATCTCGCCAATTTCATCGAGGAAAATGGTGCCGCCATTAGCCTGTTCGAAAAGCCCTTCGTGATCGTTGATCGCACCGGTAAAGGAGCCTTTTTTGTGACCAAACAGCTCAGACGCCAACAACTCATCCGGCATCGCACCGCAGTTTTCCACCACAAACGGTTTATCCACCCGCAGACTGTTGTAGTGCAGCGCACGCGCGAACAGCTCTTTACCTGCGCCGGAAGGTCCGGTGACCAGCACCGACACATCGTAAGGCGCGATTTTACCGGCCTGATTACAGATACCGTTAAGCGGGCTATCGGGATGACGACGGATCTCATCCAGCTGAAACGCCTGCTGCAAGCGCTGTTTCTTCTGTGAGATATTCTCCTCGGCCTGACCTTCAGTCAGGCGCATCTCCATCGCCAGCAGCTCGTTTTCGTTCTGCAGTTCACACAAGCGGCAGGCACCGCGCATGATCAACAGCAGGTTATCCGGGTGCCAGGGTTTGGTGATGTATTGCAAAATGCCGGCTTCATTCAGCCCTTTGATAATGTCCTCAGAATCGGTGTAACCGGACAGAATCAGACGGGCAATTTGCGGCCAGCGTTCGCGTACCTCGGTGAGGAAGGCCACGCCGGTTTTATCCGGCATCCGCTGATCACAAAGGATCGCCTGCACCTCATTATGCTCCAGCAGCGCCATCGCTTCGTCGGCACTGCTGGCCGTGAGCACGTCGAACTCTTCATCCAGCGTACGCTCAAGCGTTTCCAACGAACGAATCTCGTCATCGACGCAGAGCACGGTGGGGCGGTTCCCGAAATCCATCATAGCAATGCGTGGAACTGGTCGATTTCAGACTGCAGTGCATCGATACGGCTCTGGATCATATGTTTGCGGCGGCTCTCCAGCCACTCGACCCAGCCGTCCATTCCCTCGCCAGAGCGGGCAGATAGTTGCAGCACCTGAATCTCAGGATTCACTTGACGGGCGTAATCGATACAACGCTCTACATCAAAATCCAGATACGGCAGCAGATCGGTTTTATTGAGAATCATCAGATCCGCAGCATGGAACATGTCCGGATACTTCAACGGTTTGTCTTCACCTTCGGTTACAGACAGGATCGCAACTTTATGCGCCTCCCCCAGATCAAATGCGGCCGGACAGACCAGATTGCCAACGTTCTCGATGAACAGCAGACCGCCTTTCATATCCTCAAAGCGTTCCATGGCATGTCCCACCATATGCGCATCGAGGTGGCAGCCCTTACCGGTGTTCACCTGAATCGCCTGCACACCCGTCTCACGGATGCGGTCGGCATCGTTGGCCGTTTGCTGGTCCCCTTCGATCACCGCCACTTTGCGGTTTTCTTTAATCCGCTCCAGGGTTTCCGTCAGCAATGTGGTTTTACCCGAGCCGGGGCTGGACACCAGATTCAGTACAAACAGACTTTGCTGTTCAAAGCGGGCGCGATTGATCGCAGCATAACGATCATTCTTACCCAGAATATCCTGCTCGATCTGCACCATGCGGCTTTGACTCATGCCTGCTACATGGGCATGCGCGGGCCCCTGCCCAAAGTGAATGTTGTCACCTTCACTCACCACCACACTGCTGTCGGACGGATGACTGTGATCGTGGTGATGGTCATGACTGTGATGCGCGTGGCTGTGGTCGTGATGATGGTGCTCATGGCTGTGACTATGATCGTGGTGGTGCCCACCCTCAATCTGCACTTCCCCCTCGGAACATCCGCAAACGGTACACATAACTACTCGACCTCCAGCTCTTTTATCCGCATTTCATCCCCCTGAGTGACCTGCAGCTGATGACTGCCACACTCGGGACAGGCGTCATACCGTTTCTGCACAGGCACTGTTTTCAGGCACTGCAGGCAGAAGGCTTCGCCCACTATATTTATAATATTTAGTTTAGCCCCCTCGGCGAGGCTGCCGCGTGTGACTGCATCGAAGCAGAAGCTCAGCGCTTCCGTTTCGATCATCGCCAGCGGGCCGATCTCCAGCCACACGGTTTTTACCCGCTGGTAATTCTGTGCTTTCGCCTGTTCTTCCAGAACCTGAATAATCCCTTCGGCAATCGACATCTCATGCATGATCAGTTTCCGACCTCGATCTCCCAGGCGACACAGGGGTCCACCAGAAGAATCAGTTTTTCCACCAGACTGTGCAACCGTTCCCGGTTAACCTGCACACCCTCCAGCATCTGGACCAGCGTCCCGCGCGGATGAAAATTCCATTCGGTCGGGGCGACGATGTTGTAATCCACTACCCTGCAGTTTGACACGGAATCCCCATCCAGCACTATGCGGTGAATCAGCACGCCCCGCGCAGCATCAACTATGCTCATACCTGAACCCCTCGCCTGACCTGAATCCCCTGTCGGCAAAGCGGCATGCGGCTCCATAGAACGCATTCGGGCAGGCAACGCTTGCAGTTCAGATACCATAGCCAAAAAACGTAGCGTCAGTTCATTCAGGCCTGCAGCCCGCCCTTGCACGACTAAACCGGATTCCCGGTTACGTGCCCAAACACCGGTTTCAAAACAGATACCATCCGCGTCCGGCAGTGCGCTGAAGTCAACGGCATCAGCAGACGCTAAACGTCCTTCGATCCACTCCAGGTCTGCACGCTGTTGAACCTCTAGCGGCAAAACGCCTAAGGTCAGCTCAATATCACCGAACGTTTCCTGCACATTACGTAGCTGTTCCCCGATCGGCGTATGCGAGGCATCGCCAAACAGTAACCGGCTCAACTCAGATTCCATACCCACCAGTGGTAGTAGTATCGCTTTCAGTTCTGAGCTGATCCGCTGCGCCTCGATAGGGTTAGATCCGTGAGGATTGAGATCCAGCGCCCATCGCAGTTCCTGAGACACACCCGTAAACCACTGCATCAGTTTCACAACCTGAGCAGTATCAACCAGCCAGTATTGCGATAGACGCAACCCCAATTCCCGGGCTGTCTCAGCCTGTACCAATAGTTGCCGCGCATGCGCCACTTCCGGTTTGACCTCAACCCCTAATGCACTTTCGGCGGCCTGAAGTGATGCTACTGTCTGCGCCACCGCGCACATGGAGTAAATCATCGGCACCATCGCCAAGGCCTGCGTTAAGGGTTTGGCCTGCAATACTCGTGTGATCTCCCGGGGCCGGCTGCTGTGCAACTGCACCTGCTGAATCAGGCCATCGCGCCATTGCACATCAACACGGATCTTACCGGCAAGATTAGCGATCCCGTTCATGATGATGTCCCCCCAATCTTAGGTCTGACGTCCACTTCCGAGTCCCGTGCAAAGCCCGCCGTCAGAAAACCTCGACGGCTGAGTTTTTCGGGTTTTGGTTTGTGTGCAGCAGATTCAGTGACGGCCACAGGTTCAGTGACGGCCGGATCGACGTCGTGAGCCAACCGCTCCTGCTCCCGCTGTTCGCGTTGCGCTTTTTGGCGATCGGTCAGCGCTTCGTTTTCACCGTCAAATAACGCTTTCATCACCTCTTGCGCGGTTTCAACGGCAACGTCCTGCGACTCAAACTCAGACATCGGCGAAAACAACGAACAGCTGCAGTAACCACCCAGCACTTCAGCCCAACCAAAGATAAACTCATACTGCCCCGATGGCAGCGCTATCATCTGCTTTTCGCCAACGCGCTGTTCATCCCATTCAGACCAGGCATCCGTCTGCGCAGGTAACAACAGCAAAGTCATGCACCACGGCGTGATCAATACGCCCAACTCTCGTCCGGTAAAATCCCGAAAGCCGACCGTTTCAACCGCCAGACACGGGTTATACACCGGTAGATCCAGC